>NZ_JAOPHO010000082.1:0-14594 GCF_033141925.1 Peribacillus sp. CSMR9 | reverse complement strand
GATAGGTCAGAGGTGGAAGCGTGGCGACATGTGGAGCTGACTGATACTAATAGATCGAGGACTTAACCAACGCTTTTAAAAAAATGAAATACCTTCTTATATTATCTAGTTTTGAAGGAATGAAAATTCTTCAAAAATGAATATAGTCTGGCAATGATGGCGAAGAGGTCACACCCGTTCCCATTCCGAACACGGAAGTTAAGTTCTTCAGCGCCGATGGTAGTTGGGGGTTTCCCCCTGTGAGAGTAGGACGTTGCCAGGCTATTCATTTAAATCTTTAAATGGGTTTTAGGAAACATTATATTATTCCGCAGTAGCTCAGTGGTAGAGCATTCGGCTGTTAACCGAACGGTCGTAGGTTCGAGTCCTACCTGCGGAGCCATATGCTTCCATAGCTCAGTAGGTAGAGCACTTCCATGGTAAGGAAGAGGTCAGCGGTTCGAATCCGCTTGGGAGCTTCCCAATCTATCTATGAACAGAAAATAGTCCGGCCCGTTGGTCAAGCGGTTAAGACACCGCCCTTTCACGGCGGTAACACGGGTTCGAATCCCGTACGGGTCATAACAAAAAGGGAAGCATACATACATGTATGCTTCTTTTTTTCATTTTTTTTCATTGATATAATTATCCTTTTGATTATAGGGAATGTCTCCAAGACTGGAATCATTCCCTTCATCTAGTGTATTTTCATATAGCTTTTGCTTTTTGTTCGGCATATTCACCCTATTTTCCCCTTCGATATCATTTGCGGCAAATCCTTCATAGTCTTCAGGAAATCCATTCGTTTCACCTTCGGTTTTATAAAGATCATTATAATTGTCATGATCACCTGTGTAATCAGATGGCGTTTCGGATGTACCGAATTTGGCGACTTCACCAAAGCTATCTTCTTTATCAACTATTTCATTTCCATGACGATTTTCAAAATCATCACCCTTGGATGGGATCAGTATATCTTCTTCCACCGGTCGGTCTTGTGCAATTGGTCGTTCCGGGGCATGCTCGACACAGTAGAGAGTGCTTGGAATCGCTTCAAGTCTATCGATAGGGATTTCTATATTGCAGGTTTTACAATGGCCATACGAACCCTCTTCTATGGCATTCAATGCTTCTTCTATTTTATCCATTTCAGATTGTGCATGCTCATCAAGTGCTTGGTTCCGTTCCATCTCGAATAATTCGGTTCCAAGATCAGCAGGATGATTATCATAAGATGATAATTCCCCAACAGATTCCGTCTGGCTTTTATCAAGAACGGATCGTTCATCATTTTGAATCCTATTCCCAAGTTCAGCTTTTTCTTGAAGCAGTACTTTTCTGAATTTATGCATTTGCTGTTTCGTTGCCATATCCATTCACTCCTTCTAAAGTCCATATCTCATTTTATATTTTTATGATGGTTGTATTATCTATTACCCGAATCGGAGTATAGGAAAACAAAATGAACGGAAGATAAAAAAAGGACTGAGCGGATAGCTCGGTCCTTGAAAATTATATAAGATAGCTGATGAATAAACCAATGGCCATAAGTAAGCCAAAGAAGGTGTTCGTTTGGGCCGTTGCTTTCATTGCCGGTACCATCGTGATCGGCTGTGTTTTACCAACGAAGCCTTTGACTGCGGCCATGGCTTTCGGGATGCTAAGGAAGGCAAGGAGAATCCACGCTGTTACATTTCCAGTAAGGACTAATCCAACCAGCCATAAATAAGAGAAGGCAAACATGATTGCCATGAATGTCAGGGCGTTTTTCCTGCCCATCACTACAGGCATCGTTTTGCGGCCATGTGCCTTATCTCCATCGTGGTCACGGAGGTTATTGGATAAGTTGATTAACCCGACCAATATTCCACTAGGGATGGCAATTAAGATGGCTGTTGAAGATACATAACCGGTTTGGATGAAAAAGGCAATCAGGATGATCAAAAAGCCCATGAACAAACCAGAAAATAGTTCCCCGAATGGTGTATATGAAATGGGTAGTGGACCGCCTGTATAAAGGTAGCCAACAAGCATGCAAACCAGTCCTACTGCTGCAAGCCACCAAGATGATGCGGCACAGATATAGATTCCAAGTATCAGGGCGATGGCATACATGCCAAGTGCCAAGGTCATGATGAGTTTTGGGGTCATCCCATGACGCACGATCCCGCCACCGATGCCTACGGATTCCTCCGTATCCAAGCCTCTCTTGAAATCATAGTATTCATTGAATAAATTAGTTGCAGCTTGAATCAGGATACTTGCAATCATCATGGCAGCGAATAGTAACCAATTCACTCCATCTTCCAAGAGTGCAATCACAGTTCCAAGTAAGACTGGGACAAAAGCTGCGGTTAGTGTATGTGGACGAATTAACTCCCACCAAATCTTCCAGGTCCGTTTAAGGGGAAGTCCGTCGTATTCTGTTTGCATTATTTCTCTCCTCAAAATCATTATTGGTTCTTTCGAAATTATAACAAATATTGAAATGTTGCACAAAAGGTTATCCTAATAAGTGTAGGAAAACTGGGGAAGTGTGTCAATTGGATTTCATGAAGATTCTCTTCCAAAATCAAGGATATTTCTCTTCATTCGCTAAGATTCATATAATAAGGAAAAAAGCAGGCATGAATCGTTCGGTAAAGGGGCGTTTTATTGACATGAGGTTGAAGGGAGGTGTATCTTTAAATAGGTTAAAAAGCTTTTAAAATGTACATTTGGGGGGATTTTCTTGGCTATCTCAGAAGAAACTGAACAGTTTCAGGGACTGGCTTCAGCTATACAAAAGGCGAAGGACTTGAATGATCAAGTTCTATTCAGTCATATTAAGAAAGTTAATTGCAACAACCCCCTTTCATTTTATCAAGCTGGAAGAGAACGGTACGCGGGTGAACGCTTTTTCTGGGAGGACCCTGCAAAGGAAATAACCATCACCGGTTTAGGCACTGTTAAGAAACTCAAAGCGGCATCGAATGCCGAACGTTATAGAGAAGTCGAAAAGAGCTGGATCAAACTGCAGAATACTGCTGTCAAAACGGGATTGACCGATGTAGAAGCGACCGGTCCTTTACTGTTTGGGGGCTTTTCTTTTGATTATGAAACTAACAGTACGCTCCTTTGGAATCAATTCGGGGACAACCTGTTTTATATACCTGCCTTCATGCTATCAAAAGTGGGGAAACAAGCTTACTTAACGACAAACTTACTTTGTTCGCCTGATGATTCAGAAAAACTCTTCATAGATATGATAAATGAACGGGAAGCCTTCCTTTTCAAAAGCCTGGACGGCACTGGATTGATCCCTAATGCCTTGGTTTTGCAGAAGGAAGTCAAACCTGAGGAATGGAAGCGGACGGTCGCAGAGGCTGTTCAGGAAATCAAGACGACAGATCTCGATAAGATTGTTTTGGCAAGGGAGCTTCGAGTTGTTTTCGAGCGTTCCATCGATTCAGGGAAAGTGCTTGAGCAATTGATTGCTGAGCAGCCATTAAGCTATATTTTCAGTTTGGAAGCTGGTGGTGACTGCTTTGTCGGTGCCACTCCCGAACGTTTAATTAAGAAACAGGGAAATGAAGTTTTCTCTACCTGTCTTGCTGGATCGATGGGGCGAGGGAAAGATGAGCAAGAAGATGTTTGTCTTGGTGAAGAATTGCTTCATGACCAAAAGAATTTACAAGAGCACCAATATGTCGTGTCGATGATATCAAATGCCTTTGATTCTGTATGTAAAAAGGTAATGGTCCCGGCTGAACCGAAACTTATGAAAAACCGTCATATCCAGCATTTGTATACACCGGTCCGCGGTATATCCAAGGAAGGTGTCACGATTTTTGAATTCGTCGAGAATCTCCATCCTACACCCGCTATGGGCGGACTTCCAAAAGAAAAGGCCGTTGTCCGGATTCGGGAAATGGAAGGTCTTGAGCGCGGCTTTTATGCGGGACCATTAGGCTGGGTGGATACGTATGGAAATGGGGAATTCGCCGTAGGGATACGTTCTGCCCTAATACAGAACAATGAGGCATCGCTCTTTGCGGGGTGCGGCGTAGTTGAAGATTCGGCTCCCGAAAGTGAGTTCCGGGAAACGGGGATTAAATTCAATCCGATGCTAAGTGCTTTAGGAGGAAATCTTAATGAATGACCGAGATGCATTGACAGCGTATGCTGCTTCATTTGTCGATGAGCTGGCACAAAATGGGATGAAGCATGTGGTTGTGAGCCCAGGTTCGCGATCCACTCCCCTAGCTTTGTTGTTAGTGGAACATCCTGATATCGAAATTCATATTAATGTGGATGAGCGTTCGGCTTCTTTTTTTGCCCTGGGCTTGGCTAAGGCCTTAAAAGAACCTGTCGGACTTCTTTGTACATCCGGTACAGCGGCTGCAAACTTTTACCCTGCCGTCATCGAGGCTTACTATTCAAGAGTGCCGCTAATAGTGCTGACCGCTGATCGTCCGCATGAATTGCGTGATGTCGGTGCCCCACAGGCAATCGATCAAATTCATCTGTACGGGAGACAAGTAAAATGGTTTGTCGAAATGGCACTTCCTGAAAGTACAGATGAGATGATGCGGTATGCAAGGACGATCGGTGCAAGGGCAGTGGCTACAGCGGCAACTGAACCTGCAGGGCCAGTACATTTGAATTTCCCGCTTCGAGAACCATTGATTCCGGATCTGGAGCAAGCAAAGGGATATAGGCAAAATAAAATGACGCCTGCAGTGTTGATTGATAGTGGAGAACGGTCACTGTCCGCATCACAAATAGATGCTGTTGCAACTACTTTGTCACAAGCTAAGCAAGGTATGATTGTATGTGGCGAATTACCGCATCCAGGGATGAAGGAAGCAATCAAAGCATTAGCGGATAAACTTGCTTTTCCGGTATTGGCTGACCCTCTTTCCCAGTTAAGGAGTGGGAGCCACGACAAAGCCATCATTATTGATGCGTATGATACGTTTCTACGCGATGAAGCGGCAAAAGCGGCTTTCAGGCCGGACGTGATTTTACGTTTTGGGACAATGCCTGTTTCTAAACCCTTATTGTTATTCATGAAAAAACAAAAACAAGCAATCACTTTGGTCGTCGATGGCGGAGCGGGTTGGCGCGAACCAGCCGGATTGGCAACGAACATGATTTACAGCGAAGAGAAAGATTTCTGCCAGCGTGTTTGTGAAAAAGTTACTGATGCCTCAGATGATAAATGGCTTGGCTTATGGCAAACTGTCAACGTAGCAACGAAGAATGCCTTAGCTTCCATCAGGGATGAAGAGGAATTAAGTGAAGGCAAGCTGTTCTCCCTGCTTGCTGATATGTTGCCATTGGAATCCACCTTATTTGTCGGGAATAGTATGCCCATACGAGATTTGGATACATTCTTTTTGAATAATGGAAAAGGAATCAAAACCTTTGCAAACCGTGGGGCGAATGGCATCGATGGGGTCGTTTCCACTGCTCTTGGTGTAAGTACGGTTTCGAAAAATACAGTACTGGCAATCGGGGATTTAAGCTTTTTCCATGATATGAATGGCTTGCTTGCAGCAAAACTTCAAAAACAAAATATCACCATATTGCTGATTAATAATGATGGGGGCGGCATTTTCTCCTTCTTGCCACAGGCGAATGAGAAAGAACATTTCGAAATGCTATTCGGCACCCCTCATGGGCTTGATTTTTCCCATACTGCAAAGCTGTATGGCGGTAAATACAACAAGGTGCAAAATTGGGATGAGTTAAAGAAGGTATTTACAGAGTCATTTGGAATTCAAGGTCTGAAAATCATTGAGGTGCCGACCGAAAGGGAGTCCAATTTACAAAAGCATCGAAATTTGTGGAGTTTTGTTTCCCAGGAAATAAAAATGGTGTTAGACAGGGAAATATCATGAATATTGTCAGCAAGGATGTCACTTATGCTGTTGAAATAACGGGAAATGGAGAACCTCTTGTACTTTTGCATGGATTTACGGGAAATCGGGATACATGGAATTTCCTCATTCCGCTATTGCGTGATAGGTATACAATGATCATGGTCGATATCATCGGTCATGGCATGTCTGCGTCACCGGCCGATCATCGAAGGTATGGGATGGAGCGGGTGGCTGAAGATATCAAGTACATTTTGGATGAGTTACATTTCCCGAAAGCCCATATCCTTGGATACTCGATGGGCGGCAGGCTTGGATTGGGATTTGCCTGTTTGTATCCTGAGTATGTTGATACATTGATATTGGAAAGCGCTTCACCAGGCCTTTTAACAGAAGAGGAGCGGGAAATCCGAAGGCAAAATGATAGGAAGCTTGCTGAAAGGATTCTTGAAAAGGGCATGGAAGCTTTTGTGGATCAATGGGAAAACATCCCGCTGTTTGAAAGTCAAAAACGGTTGTCGGCCAAAACCAGGTCAGCCATTCGGGAGCAGAGGAAGGCAAATGTCCCTGCCGGCCTTTACAATAGCCTTCTTGGTATGGGGACCGGCAGTCAGGCTTCTTACTGGGAAGACCTGAAAAACCTTGATTTCCCTGTGCTTCTTGTAACCGGTGAACTCGATCCTAAGTTTTGTGAAATTGCGGACTCGATGAAAAAAAAGCTGAAGCAGGCTGAATGGAAAATAATAAATGATGCCGGACATGCGATTCATGTGGAAGATGGAGAAAAGTTTGGTAAAATAATAAGTGAGTTTTTGAAGCGAAATCGGAGGAGGAATTAAAATGACGGTACAATGGGAAACAATACGTGAGTATGACGAAATTTTATATGAAAAATATAACGGGATTGCGAAAGTGTCCATCAACCGACCGCATGTACATAATGCATTCACGCCAAAAACGACTGCTGAAATGATTGATGCATTCGCAAGGGCGCGTGATGATTCCAGCATAGGTGTCATAATTTTAACTGGTGTAGGCGGCAAA
This sequence comes from Peribacillus sp. CSMR9, assembly GCF_033141925.1. NCBI lineage: Bacteria > Bacillati > Bacillota > Bacilli > Caryophanales > Bacillaceae > Peribacillus > Peribacillus sp. CSMR9. The sequence goes on along the minus strand of NZ_JAOPHO010000082.1, from coordinate 7,707 downwards.
GCATTCTGTTCAGGCGGAGACCAGAAAGTACGCGGGAATGGCGGATATGTAGGTGAAGATAACATTCCACGTCTAAACGTTCTTGATTTGCAGCGTTTGATTCGTGTAATTCCAAAACCGGTCGTAGCGATGGTTGCAGGATATGCAATTGGTGGCGGTAATGTTCTGAATGTGGTGTGTGACTTGACGATCGCTGCTGACAATGCAGTATTTGGACAAACTGGACCTAATGTGGGAAGCTTTGATGCCGGTTATGGCTCTGGCTACCTGGCACGTATCGTGGGCCATAAAAAGGCACGTGAAATCTGGTACCTATGCCGTCAATACAATGCCCAGGAAGCATTTGATATGGGATTGGTAAACACGGTGGTACCTTTAGACCAATTAGAAGCGGAAACCGTTAAATGGTGTGAAGAAATGCTTGAGAAGAGCCCAACTGCACTTCGTTTCTTGAAGGCGGCAATGAACGCTGATACTGATGGCCTTGCAGGTCTTCAACAATTAGCTGGTGACGCTACACTTTTATACTATACAACTGAAGAAGCAAAAGAAGGCCGCGATGCATTCAAAGAAAAACGCAATCCGGACTTTGGGCAATTCCCTCGTTTCCCTTGATGAAACGCGTGAAATGATGAGACTGACAGCTTGGCGGATAATCGCCGGGCTGTTTTCTATATCAAATGGAGGAGGATAAACAATCATGGCAGAAGAAAAGTTGCCGAACTGGCTGAAAAATCGGGCGCATCTTTCACCAGATCGCCCGGCAATTGAATTTGAAGGCCATACGTATAGCTTTCTTGAACTGCATACATTATCGGAGAAGATGGCTGGCAAGCTGGCAAGCATTGGTCTGAGGGCTGGCGATTCATGCGCGGTTTTACTCCGTAACCATATTGATGGTGTTGTCGTTATCCACGCACTATTTTATCTCGGTGTGAAAATTGTGATGCTGAATAATAAGTTAACGGCAAAAGAGTTGGCCTGGCAGATTGAGGATAGTGAGACTTCCTATCTTGTTTCAGAAGGTTCCTTTTCCGAAAAACTCTCGGAAATTGGTTGTATTCTCCCGAATTTACACCTTCACTTAATGGAAGAATTGCCGGATGAAGGAGCGGCAGAGATTCTTCAAGAGTTTTATCTTGAGGATACGGCTACGATCATGTATACCTCAGGTACGACAGGAAATCCAAAAGGTGTGATCCAAACCTTCGGCAACCATTGGTGGAGTGCTGTCGGGTCGGTGCTGAACCTTGGATTGCATGAGGGGGATTCTTGGTTTTGTGCAGTTCCGATCTTTCATATTAGCGGCTTATCCATCCTGATGAAAAATGTGATTTATGGCATGAAGGTCGTTTTGGCTGAACGGTTCGACGAACGGGAAGCAAACCTGAGCATCCAGGAAAATGGCGTGACGATCATTTCGGTCGTGACGGCGATGGTGAATAGGATGTTGCAGGATTTGAAGGGAACAAGTTATCCGGAAGCTTTTCGCTGTATGCTGTTAGGCGGCGGCCCAGCACCCGTTCATTTACTTGAAGTATGTAAGGAAAAAGGGATTCCAGTCTATCAGACGTATGGGATGACAGAAACGTCCTCACAGATTGTGACACTTGCACCGGAGTATAGCATGGCAAAAATCGGATCAGCGGGAAAACCTTTGTTCCCTTCGCAGTTACGGATAGAGAAAGACGGCAATATTTGTGAACCGGGTGCAGTGGGGGAAATCGTGGTTTCAGGTCCGAATGTGACGAAAGGCTATTTTAATCGAATGGACGCTACACTGCAGGCTATTACCAATGGATGGCTATATACAGGGGACCTTGGTTATCTGGATGAAGAAGGCTTTTTGTATGTGCTAGACCGACGCTCGGATTTAATCATATCCGGCGGTGAGAATGTCTATCCGGCTGAGGTTGAAAATGTCCTTTGTAAACACCCTGATATTTTCGAAGCGGGTGTGACGGGGATTGACGATGAAAAATGGGGACAGGTTCCACTCGCTTTTGTCGTCTTGCATCAAGGCGCTGAGACTAATGAGAGTGAACTGCTGGAGTATTGCAGAGAATATTTGGCGGCCTATAAAATTCCCCGGAACGTGATTTTTTGTCAGGAGCTTCCCCGTAATGGAGCGAGCAAGCTACTGAGAAGGGAACTGAAGAAGAGAATGGGGGAATGGCAATGAAGTTATCCTCCATTTCACTAAAGCTCGTTAAGGCCCCTTTGAAGCGGCCATTTAAGACGCATCTCGAAACGGTATCCGACCGGGAAGTGATAATTGTCGAAGCCATGGATGAAGATGGATTGATTGGATACGGGGAAGCGGTGCCTTTTGCAAGTCCTTGGTATACCGAGGAAACGATCAAAACATGCTTTCATATGTTGGATGACTTCTTAATACCGTTGACATTGGCAGGTCGGATTAGGCATCCTGATGAGCTGCCTAATTTATGGAGCGGAATCAGACGGAATGCGATGGCGAAGTCAGCTTTGGAACAGGCAATACTTGATCTATATGCGAAGCAGAATGGCGTCTATCTCGGACGGCTTTTTGGCGGCGAACGAAGTGAAGTGGCCGCTGGTGTTGTCGTTGCATCCAATGATATTGAAGACGCGATGCACCAGATTGAGGATTTTTCAAAATCTGGTTATCAGCGATATAAAATAAAAATCAATCCTCATAATGATCTGGAGTTTTTATCGGAAATCCGTCGGGCCTATCCAGATATCCCGCTAATGGCAGATGCCAATTCAGCGTACACGCTCGATGACATCCCACATCTGCAGAAGCTTGATGTATTTAAGCTGATGATGATTGAGCAGCCGCTGGGACATGACGATATTGTTGAACATTCCATTTTGCAGAAACAGCTGCAGACACCCATTTGCCTTGATGAAAGCATAAACTCATTTCATGATGCCAAAAGTGCGCTGTCACTCGAGAGCTGTGGGGTGATCAACATTAAGATGGCAAAAGTCGGCGGTTGGACAGAAGCTGTCAAGATCCATGATCTATGCTTGGGAAATGATGTGCCCGTTTGGTGCGGGGGGATGATTGAATTTGGCATATCGCGTGCACATAATATCGCTCTTGCCACATTAAAAGGATTCACGATTCCCGGGGATATATCATCCTCATCCCGCTATTGGGAAGGGGATATAATCGATCCGGAAGTCATTGTCAAAAATGGTATGATCCAGGTTCCTGATAAAGCGGGAATCGGTTTTGCCATCAATGAAAAGCGGCTAAAGGATTTGACTACATATAGTAAACTTTACAGGTGAAAAAAATCAAAGGAGGTGCATGGCCCGCCTCTTTTGAATCCATATTGCAGATTCACCCCCGTTTTATAATAATCCCCCTAGCTTGCAGTAATATATTATTCGCTGCATGCCTTCTAAAAAACCCATTTAATACATTTTGGATGGAAATCCCACCCTTTTAGAAAATGATTTTAATAGAATACTTACAAATATCAGTTTGTAGACAAAAGCAGGTTTGATAGGTCACACCCCGAATCATGGTGTTAAGAAAACTCGGTTACTCCTGCCGAATAACTGGCTACGAGACCCCGCAGGCGCTTGCTTTGATGAGGCATGGCAGACAGTCTATGGAAGAGCGGATTTCTGAAATCACTGGATCTTTTTTTATTTGTCTACATTCTGCAAATATTTTGCATCTCCAGTATTCCTTTTATAAAACGGGATTTTAGTGAAGGGAAATCATTTAAATGGCCCGATCAGTCAGATATTTTTTTGGAAAATGGGGCTTTGACTATTTTTTCTTTATTGGATTATTTTGTATAATGAAATAAAAGGATGGCAACTAAGGGATAGGGAGGGGAGAGTATATGAAAAGACCGTACCTTATTGCGGAAATTCTATTAAGAAGAGGCATGCCGGACTATGTCATTAAAGAAGTGACGGCGTTGGCGGAGTGTGAGCTGTTTCTTTTGAAGAGAAAGTGGGGCATATATGATCGAAAGACGGGAGCGTGAATGAATGAAAGTTAACAGGGAACCGTTTCGGTTCTGGCCGGTCCCCATGCGATTTAAGTTTTTCTAAGCCGGTACCTATTAACTGGACGGCCGATGCTGCCATACTGGACGTCAAGCTGAAGGATTTCTTCGCCGTGCAAGTATTCAAGATAGCGCCTTGCTGTAACTCTGGCGATTCCTATTCCATCAGCCACTTCTTCTGCCGATAAAGATCCAGGCTGAGTTTTTATGAATCTCGTCACTTGCTCAAGAGTAGCTCCATTCAATCCTTTAGGAACATCATATTTCGGACTCGTTTCAGAAGGTGTTTTATTTTGAAAGAGAATTCGGTCGAGCTGATTTTGAGAGATTTGATGGTCAGGTTCAACCTCCATCCGAAAAGCAAAATATTGTTCAAGTGTATGTTTTAGCCTTTCGAATTTAAATGGTTTGATTAAATAGTCAAAAGCCCCGTTCTGTATCATTTTTCGGATCGTTTTCTGGTCATTGGCCGCCGAAATGATGATGACATCCACATCAATTTGCTCTTTTCTGATTTGATAAAGTGTATCGACCCCGTTTAAAGAGGGCATGAAGATATCCAAAATGACAAGATCGGGTTTAATCTTCCTGATTTTCACCAAACCTTCAAGCCCATTTGAAGCTGTATCAACGACTTTAAAGGCGGGCAGGCGCTCGATGAACTGTTTGTTAACCTCTTGGACCATTGGGTCGTCCTCAATTAAAAGTACACGAAATTCTTTAGTCATTTTGGTTCTCCTCTATATCGTGCATGGGAAAAGAAATAAAAAAGCTTGTCCCTTCGTTAGGGCGTGTCGTGAATTTCATTTCGCCGTTCGCCTTTTTAACAATTTGGTCTATTAAATAAAGACCAATTCCTGATCCTTCCGCACCTTTTGTTGTAAAACCATATTCGAATATATCTTTATGAATGTCCTCGGGAATACCAGGTCCATTATCCTCAAGCACGATTTGACAATGCCGTTCATCTTGGTAAATGGATAGATAAACCTGTTTTGTTTCTTCTGCACAATGCTTTAGGGAAGCGAATGAATTTTCGATCAGGTTTCCGATTATCAAAACAAAATCGTGATGATCCATATCAGCTGGGAATTGGTCCAATTTCGTGTGCTTGTCCATGATGAGTTCGATTCCGAGTTCCCTTCCCAAGGAGATCTTACTTAATATAAGCCCCACTAAATTATCATCGTGAATGTGCTTCGTTAAAAACCTGGTCAGTTCCTCTTGCTCTTCCGTGATTTGAAAAATATAATGCAGTGCTTCGTCCAGATTACCTAGCTGGATCAATCCTGCTATCGTATGGAGTTTGTTCATATGTTCATGGTTCTGAACGCGCAGGGCTTCAACGAATGCTTTGACACTGGTCAACTCTTCAGCTAGCTTCGTCACATCGGTGCGATCCTGGAAAATGGCCACGGCGCCTATCGTTTTATCCGCAATCTTTATTGGTACCCGGTTGCTTACAATATTCCTGTTTTGAACGGATATTTCCTGATTGAAGATGGGGGATGTCCGGTCGAGCACTTCTGGCAGCCGGGTATCATTTATTATATCATTGATATTCTTGCCAATGACTGGACCGTTGATATTGAGCATTTGCTTAGCCTTTTCATTGAAAATCGTGATTTTTTGATTATTATCTATGGCGATGACCCCTTCATGCATGGCATTGAAGGCAGCGGTCCTTTCAACCAACATCCGTGATATTTCATGCGGTTCAAGTTGGAAGGTCTCTTTTTTTATCCGTCTGGCCAAGAGCCATGAGCCGCATACACCAAATAGGAGTGTAAGGATAAGGATAATCGCGATTTCACTTTTCAAATCCTTTATTAATTCCGGTATCGTCGGCAGGATGTTCCCAACCAATACAACGCCGATTTGCTCGTTATCCTTATCGAGGATCGGGACAAAGGCGCGAACGGAAATGCCGAGTTCGCCACCCGCCTTTGAAAGGTATTCATGTTCAGCGAACGCAGGGCTTTCGTCATTGCTGCTAGATGGGGTCCCCAATTGTCTGAACACCGGGTGGGAATAGCGTATATGCTGATTGTTGAGCACAACAATATAATCCGCTTGATGGATTTTCCTTAAGTTTTCAATCATCGGATTGAGTTGCGTCCATCCTTCAGGCTCACGGACCAATCTTTGTACTTCAGGGAGTTCGGCAATGGTGTGTGCAGTGATCATGGAACGTTTGCCGATTTCATCTTCCCTGACTGAAACGATATTTCCAAATATAAAAATCCCGCCTATAAGTATCGAAAAAGCGACGATTACGAATGATAGCAGGGTGATTTTAAATTGAATGGGCATATGAAAGGATTTATCCATTGTTGTTCCTCCATTACTTCTATACTTAATAGTAACAGAAGTTCTATCTATTTTCGCTACTTTTTCCCGCATTGTATTACGACAGCAAAAAGGCTGTGATAGAATAGTGATAATGTGAAGTGAGCGGTAGGGAGTTGTCGATATGCGTGCATTATGGGGGTATTTCGTTTTAATTGGCATGGGGCTGTTGATAGCAGTTTATATATCGTTTCAATCGTTCTTTACAAGCTTCGGTTTCAATTTGCCAAAGGATGAGGAGCAGGTGGGGATGAAGGATCAAATCGTGATTAAGTTCAGTCATGTCGTTGCCGAAAATACGCCTAAGGGGCTAGCTGCGAACCGATTTGCCAAACTTGTCGATGAATATACAGATCATCGTGTCAAAATTGAAGTTTACCCTAATCAATCATTATATAGTGATCATGAAGAAATTAATGCGTTACAAGAAAACAAGGTGCAGATGATTGCTCCAACTACATCTAAGATTACGAATATATCAAAAAAATGGATGCTATTGGACCTCCCTTACGTCTTTCCAACGGACACTGCGCTAAAGGAAGCTTTGAATGGAGAAGTGGGGGAAGAGCTGCTTAAGCAGCTGAATTCCATGGATATCGAGGGACTCGCATTTTGGTCGAATAACTATAAACAGATTACAAGCAATAAACCGATACGGCATCCAAGGGATTTTGCGGGAAAGAGTTTTAGAATCATGCCAAGTGCAGTCCTGGCAAGCCAATTCAAGCATTTTGGGGCGACAACATCGGAGCTGGAGTTTAATGAAACGTTTAAAAGCCTTGAAATCAATAAAACGGACAGCCAGGAAAATACGATCTCGAATATCTATTCCAAGAAATTATATGAGGTGCAAAAATATTTAACGATCAGTGATCACGGGTATTTAGGGTATGTCGTCATGATAAACAAGCCGTTTTGGGACAATCTCCCGTTGGATATTCAGCAGCAAATCAAACGTGCGATGGATGATACGACGAAATGGTTATGGATCAAATCAAATGAATTGAATCAGAAACAGCTTCTGGAAATCAAGCAAAAATCGAATATCGACATCTATACATTGTCAGATGATGAAAAGAAAGAGTGGATGGATGAAATGACGGTCATCTATCCGGAATTCGAATCCACGATTGGCACGGAATTGATGACGAAAATGGAAAAAATCCGCGAGAAGCATTTAAAAGAATAATGAAAACGGGCTCAAGAGCTTCGACTTTTGAGTCCATTTTTTTATTGGGGGACAAAAAAAGCGGACCCGTCAGGACGAGGGCACTGAAAAAGTCCCTTCGGGCCAATAGAGGTAGATTTTCTCAGTTTATTCTGAGGAAATCTACCTTTTTTT
>NZ_JAOPHO010000081.1:0-14823 GCF_033141925.1 Peribacillus sp. CSMR9 | reverse complement strand
CGGAAAAAGGCGAAAGCTGAAAGTGCAGAAAAGCCGGAAGGCGAAACGGATATAGCGAAGCAAAAGGCGGCGGCAGCGGCCAAGGCGAAGGCTGCAGCATTGGCTCGGAAAAAGGCGAAAGCTGAAAGTGCGGAAAAGCCGGAAGGCGAAACGGATATAGCGAAGCAAAAGGCGGCGGCAGCGGCCAAGGCGAAGGCTGCAGCATTGTCTCGGAAAAAGGAATCAAGGGATAAGGATAATGATGATGATTTTGAAAATGCGAAGGCAAAGGCTATTGCAGCTGCCAAAGCGAAAGCCGCTGCTGCTGCGAAGACCAGGACCACTGTAAAGGAAAGCACGGAAGATAACACCCCAGATGAACCTTCCCCAAATCAGGCTAAACTTGATCGAATTGTTCATGCTATTGAAAGGCATGTAGGACAAGAGGCATTAATAGACCACTATATTAATAGACTATCAAAAGATGTACCCACTTTAGTGGCTAATCCGGATACATATTTCTCAATAGCAAAATTTCTGCGAAATGATGAGCAGCTTAACTTTTCGTATTTATCGGAACTTCATGGTACGGATTTTGAATCCCATATGGAAATCTATGTGCATTTACATTCATTCAATATGAACCAATCGGTTGCCTTAAAGGTGAAGCTGGATAGGGATTCTCCCATTATTCCATCATTGGTTCCATTATGGTCAGGAGCAAATTGGCCGGAATGTGAGGCGTATGATTTATTAGGTATTAATTTTCAGGAACACCCTGATTTAAAGCGAATTTTACTTGGTGATGATTGGAAAGGGTATCCCCTTAGAAAAGATTATCAGCCTTATGATGTGGAGGTGTAAGCCCAATGTTAAGGACGGAAGAAATGCTTCTCAATGTCGGGCCGCAGCATCCGAGTACACATGGTGTTTTTAGGCTTGTCATCAAGATTGACGGTGAAATTATAAAAGAGGCTACCCCGGTCATTGGGTATTTACATCGAGGTACGGAGAAACTAGCGGAAAATCTGCAATATACACAAATAATTCCATATACCGACCGGCTCGATTATCTAGCAGCAATGACAAATAATTATGTACTTTGCCATGCTGTTGAAACAATGATGGGAGTGGATATCCCCGAAAGGGCAGAATATTTGCGTGTTATCGCGATGGAATTGGGCAGAGTTGCAAGCCACCTTGTCTGGTGGGGTACATACCTGCTTGATATAGGTGCGACGAGCCCTTTCTTATACGCTTTTCGAGAACGTGAAATGATCGTTAACTTATTGACTGAATTGTCAGGGGCACGACTCACATTCAATTATATGCGTGTTGGAGGTGTGAAATGGGATGCTCCTGACGACTGGATTGTGAAGGTGGCCGAGTTTGTACCTTATATGAGGGAGCAGCTTATCGGTTACCATGAGCTTGTAACAGGGAATGAAATCTTTGTGAATCGAGTTAAAGGGGTGGGCATCTATACGAAAGAAGAAGCGCTGCAGTATTCACTTAGCGGTGCTAACTTAAGGTGTACGGGTGTGAAATGGGATTTGCGAAAGAATGAACCATATTCCATTTACGACAGGTTCACCTTTGATGTTCCTACACGGGAAGAGGGTGATGCCTTTTCACGCTATCACTGTAGAATGGAAGAAATCGAGGAATCACTGAAAATCATCGAGCAGGCGGTTGAGCAATTTCCAGAAGGGCCGGTCCTTGCTAAGGTCCCGAAAATAATAAAGGTTCCTAAGGGTGAAGCGTTTGTCCGGATTGAATCACCAAGAGGGGAAATCGGCTGTTATATCGCGAGTGAAGGCAAAAAGGAGCCATATCGTTTGAAATTTCGAAGACCTTCATTTTATAATCTGCAAATTCTTCCGAAATTATTGGAAGGGGAAAATATGGCGAACTTGATAACGATATTAGGGGCTATCGATATCGTTTTAGGGGAGGTGGATGGATAAATGATCAAGGATTTGCTCCACTCCACTCCAAGCCTACTGAATTTTGGCATATTTTTTGGTTTGGCAGTCCTGCTGTTATTCGTTGTATTAGGGTTTGTAACATATGGAATCCTATCAGAGCGGAAAATCATGGGGTTCATGCAGCTGCGTGTCGGCCCTAACCAAATTGGGGGTAAATGGGGGCTCTTGCAGACCGTTGCAGATGTTTTGAAACTTCTGATCAAGGAAGATACTATACCAAAAAAAGCCGATAAGCCGCTATATATATTAGCTCCAGTGATTGCTTTTGCTCCGGCTTTCATGGTCCTGGCCACCTTGCCGTTCACCGATGCCTTCCAATTTGCTGATATAGGTGTCGGACTGCTTTATTATATCGCCATTTCCGGCATATCGACAATCGGCATCGTCACTGCGGGTTGGGCATCCAATAATAAATATTCTTTGATTGGCGGAATGAGGGCAGCCGCTCAAATGATATCTTATGAGATTCCGTTGGTGATGTCGCTAGTGGGAATAGTCCTCTTAACAGGTAGTTTAAATTTGAATGAAATAGTCGCAGCCCAGGAGAAGGTTTGGTTCATTTTTCTTCAGCCGCTTGCGTTCATCGTGTTTTTTATTGCATCGGTTGCCGAGCTGAACAGGGTTCCTTTTGACCTTCCGGAAGCGGAGTCCGAGCTTGTTGCAGGCTATCATGTTGAATACTCTGGATTTCGCTGGGCCTTCTTTATGTTATCCGAATATGTGTATATGTTTGCAATGGCTACACTAACCACTGTATTATTTTTAGGGGGATGGAATTCTATTCCGTTTTTGGATTTTATTCCGGCAGCCATCTGGTTCGGTCTGAAGTTTAGTGCTGTTTTCTATGTGTTGGTCTGGATCCGTGTAACTTTTCCTCGTATAAGGGCAGATCAATTGATGGAATTCGGATGGAAAGTGCTGCTTCCGGTTGCATTAGCAAATATATTTTTGACGGCAATTATAAAAGAATTAATTAAACTTTTTTAAAAACTTGAGCTGGTCAGAAAGCGAGGGATTTATATGCTTGGTTTAGCAAAAGGTTTGACCTATACATTAAAGAACTTGACGAGGAAAAAAGTGACCTATGACTACCCGAATGAGCCGCTGCCGCTCCCTGACCGATTCCGAGGAATCCAAAAATTTTATCCTGAAAAGTGTATTGTATGTAATCAATGCGTGACGATTTGTCCAACCGATTGTATTCAATTAACTGGTAAAAAACATCCGGACCAGTCGAAAAAAGGTAAAATCATTGATACGTATGACATTAATTTCGAGATTTGCATTTTGTGTGATTTATGTACGGAGGTCTGCCCTACAGAAGCAATCGTGATGACAAATCAATTTGAGCTGGCGGAGTATAGCCGTGAACATTTATTTAAAAATCTGGAATGGCTGGATGAAAATGATGAGAATATCCGGAAGGTGAATAAAGTATGAGTTTGTCCGGTGAATTAATTGCCTTTTTTGGTTTGGCACTCGTCGCCATTTTAGGCGGGGTACTGCTAATTACCTTAACTAAAGTAGTGCACATGGTAATTGCACTCGTTTTTACTTTCTTGAGCATTGCTGGCATTTATATGGTACTTTCGGCCGAGTTCGTCGCCATTGTCCAAATCCTTATTTATTCAGGGGCAATTACGATCGTGATGTTATTTGGAATTATGCTCACGAAACACCAAGAAAGTGATGAACCCGCTAAAGGGGGGTGGGGGAAATTCTCCTTGCTGGCAGCGATTGCTGGATTTGCCGTGGCGGTTTATCTAGGGATTTATAATCTGGATATACCTGTACAGCCTACCGCCTTGCATGAGGAAAATACAAAACAAATAGGAATCGAACTTTTTTCAAAATATGTGATTCCATTTGAAGTAATGTCGGTACTCCTGCTTGTTGCTTTAGTCGGCGCCATCGTATTGGCTAAAAAGGATGATGAGGAGGGAGATCAATCATGACGGGAGTTCCCTTGTCGGCCTATCTTGTATTGGCACTCGTTTTATTTTGTATAGGGCTATATGGCGCTTTGACGAAAAGAAATGCGGTCATTGTATTGATTTCAATCGAACTGATGCTGAACGCTGCGAATATTAACTTAATTGCCTTCAGTAAATTCGGGGTAACGCCATCCATTACGGGTCAAGTGTTTTCATTATTCACGATTACAATCGCTGCGGCCGAGGCAGCTGTAGGGCTCGCTATTTTAATGTCCCTTTATCGCAACCGGAAGACGGTCAATGTCGATGAAATGGATATCATGAAGCATTGAAGGTTTATATAAATGAAGAAGGGGATTTGATACGATGATGGAGAACGCTTGGCTCATACCGATCTTTCCACTCGTCACGTTTCTGGTTCTGCTTCTATCAGGTGGGCGGTTGAGGGAACGAGGGGCTCATATAGGAATTATATGTACTTTGGCTTCGTTTGTTTTATCTTTGCTTGCCTTGATAGAACGGTTTAAAGAACCTACTTATAAAATATCGATTGATTGGCTTTCCTTCGGAAGGACGCAACTTACAGCGGGATTTGAAATCAATCAGCTTAATGCCTTGATGCTTGTGATCGTTTCCCTTGTCAGCCTGCTTGTTCAGATATATTCGAAGGGGTATATGAAGGGTGAAGTGCGATTCTCCATTTTTTATGCTTATCTGGGCTTCTTCACCTTTGCCATGCTTGGGCTTGTCATGGCACCTAATTTATTACAACTATATTTCTTTTGGGAATTGGTCGGGGTGGGGTCTTTCCTGCTTATTGGGTTTTACTTTTATAAAGAGGAAGCTAAGAATGCAGCAAAGAAGGCATTCATCATGACAAGGATTGGGGATGTAGGACTCTTAATCGGTATTATTCTACTATTCTGGGAAACAGGCAGCTTTGAATATGGGGAGATCTTTCAAGCCGTTCAATCGGACGTTATATCAAATGGAAGATTGACTTTGATCGCTATTTTGATTTTTATCGGTGCGGTTGGGAAGTCGGGACAATTTCCACTACACACATGGCTTCCGGATGCAATGGAGGGACCGACTCCGGTTTCCGCATTGATTCACGCAGCAACCATGGTTGCTGCAGGGGTTTATCTGGTGGCGACCATGTTTCCGTTATTCCTGGCTAGTTTTGCTGCGATGCAGGTCGTAGCAATTACAGGTGGATTTACAGCCATCTTTGCCGCAAGCATTGCTATAGTGCAAAAGGATGTTAAGCGCGTATTGGCCTATTCTACAATCTCTCAGCTTGGTTTTATGATGCTTGCTTTGGGTACTGCTGGATATGTGGCGGGGGTGTTTCATTTAATGACCCATGCCTTTTTTAAAGCATTGCTGTTTTTGGCAGCAGGCAGTGTTATTCATGCTATACATACACAGGATTTGGAAAAGATGGGCGGATTATGGGGTAAATTGAATTGGACTGGGCCGCTGTTCTTGACTGGCACTTTGGCGATATCAGGATTCCCCTTGCTCTCGGGTTTTTTCAGTAAAGATGAAATTCTAATGGCAGCCTGGGAGAATGGAAATTATGTTTTGTTTGGACTAGCGGCTATTACCTCCTTTTTAACTGCGTTTTATATGTTCCGGCTGTTTTTCATGATCTTTGCAGGAGATTCACGCAGTCAAATAAAACAGGTCAAGGAATCACCTTCCATCATGCTACTTCCCATGCTCGTATTGGGATTGCTTGCTGTAATCAGTGGATATATCCAAACACCTTGGTTTGGAAATTTCCTGGGAGAGTGGCTTGTGGAGGGAAATGAAAATCTTCTAGGCGCCAGCCATAGTGAGGGACCTGTTTGGATAATGTTCATGGCCGTTCTTGTATCGCTGGCCGGAATATTCCTTGCTTATACGATTTACGCTAAAAAGAGGTTACATCCGGGCTGGCTTGTTAAGGAAAACTCCGAGTTATATAGAATTTTGGAAAATAAGTATTATATTGATGAGATTTATCATTTCACTGTAGGCCATGCAATCAAAGGCTTCAGTATATTCCTATCTTATTTCGAAAGATTCATTGTCGGTGGCTTGGTATCCACTGTTACAAGTTCAATAGAAGGATTGGGGAAAATAGGGTCTAAATTGCAAACGGGACAGGTACAGCAATATGGAATGATAGCCTTTCTGGGACTTGCGGTACTGTTGGTGATTTTTGCAGTAACTGGGGGGTATCTAAGATGAATGTCTATTTGCTCTCGCTTTTAGTGTTTTCACCTCTGCTGGGCATAGTGATGGTTGCCCTTATGCCGAAAAAAGAGGAAAGGACGATTAAACAATTTGGATTTTTCGGAACACTGCCTCCCCTTTTCCTATCGTTCTTTCTATGCAGCCAATATTATTCGGGTGTGGCCCTATCCTTATTTGACATTAAGTTGAATTGGATAAGATTTGGGAATTTGGAGATGTATGATCCCAAGCTCTTCACGGTTGACTTTGAGTTGGGGCTGGATGGATTAAGTCTTATCTTCATATTACTGACGACAATCATTTCTTCACTGGCTGCAATCGCCTCCATTTATATAAAACAAGGATGGAAAGGTTATTATTTGTTATTTTTAATCTTGGAAATTGGGATGCTTGGTGTCTTCACGGCAGAAAATTTGATCCTTTTTTTCATATTTTTTGAAATGACGCTGATTCCCGCTTTCTTTTTAATTGGTAGATGGGGCTTTCTGGAGAGGGAGAAAGCGTCTTATAGTTTTCTGATTTATAATGGCATTGGTTCGGCGGTTTTATTGGTGGCTATTTTGATTTTGTTTGCCAGGACAGGTACGACCAATATTGCGGCTTTGACACAGATTATGACAATGGGCGGTGTTTCGCTTTTTGCACCAATATCCGGTTCGATGAAGTTTGGTTTATGTCTGGCCTTTCTCGTTGCATTTGCGATAAAGCTGCCCGTATTTCCCTTTCACAGCTGGATGGTGCGAGTCCATGCAGAAGCACCTCCATCCATAGTGATGATTCATGCAGGTGTACTATTAAAAATAGGGGCATATGGAATCATCCGGTTTGGAATGGGGATATTTCCTGAACAATATAAAAGCTTGGCCTTTACCGTTGTCCTATTTGGGGTCCTCAGTTTTTTATATGGTGCATTTTTAGCATTGGTACAAACGGATTTTAAACTTGTTTTAGCATACTCGTCAATCTCACATATGGGAATCGTCATGATGGGGCTAGGAGCCTTGAATGAAGCGGGCATTCAGGGAGCAATTTTTCAAGTCATCTCACATGGTCTTATTGCTGCTTTGTTATTTTTCTTGGTGGCTGTGTTGTATGAGCGGACGGGAACCACCATGCTTCCTAAGCTTGGGGGATTGGCCAAGTCGATGCCGATTTTTTCAGGCTTCATGTTAGCATGCGGGATGGCCTCACTCGGTTTGCCTGGCATGTCGGGCTTCATCAGTGAATTCATGGTATTTCTTGGCTTGTTCAAGAGTCAGCCATTGCTTGCAGCAATTGGGGTGATCGGGCTGGTATTAACCGCTGTCTATATACTGAGGGCGGTCATGTTGATGACGTTCGGGAAAAATGATAGCTTGGTAGAGAAAGAGAGACGGGACCTTAGAGGCTGGGAGCTTGTACCAGCAACGGTTCTTCTCGGTTTGATAATATCCGTTGGGGTATACCCAAATTTGTTAAGCGGGCCTCTTCAAGGAACGATTAAAGCCATGATGCTAGCTCTAGGGGGGCGATGAAGGATGGAGTGGAACACGATGCTTTCTTATGATTGGGGAGCGATGATGCCGGAATTCATCATCCTTGGAACGGCCATGATCCTTTCGATATTGGATTTATTCTGGCCGAAGCACTTTAATCGGAGAAAACTGGCATGGCTCGCGCTAACCGGAATCATTTTGGCATGTTTGTCACTGATTAGCTTACTATCCTTTGAGACAGTCAGTATCTTATCCGATACGTTTCGTTTAGATTCTTTTGCAAAAGCATTTAAGCTACTCTTATTATTCGGGGCGGGCCTAATCATCCTTCTGGCTGAAGGCTATGAACCGCAAGAGGGGCTGCGAGAGCATCGGGGGGAATTTTATTATCTGTTCCTGACCGCTTTGCTTGGAGCGATGGTCATGTCCTCAAGCGGGGATTTGATAACACTGTTCGTTGGATTGGAACTTCTTTCACTTTCATCCTATATATTAGTCGGAATGCGTAAACATGTTCGGAAGTCTAACGAAGCGTCCATGAAGTATGTGATAAACGGAGGTATTTCCACGGCGATCACTTTATTCGGGATGAGCTATTTATATGGAGTGACTGGTTCTGTCAATCTAGGCGAGATGAGCCGGACGATGGCTGCGATGACGGATGGTCAGCTGCAATATATTATGGGCCTCGCTTTCTTCATGGTATTTGTCGGTTTATCCTTCAAGATAGCTGCTGCCCCATTTCATATGTGGGCACCTGATATATATGAGGGGGCACCGACACCAGTTGTAGCCTTCTTAAGTGTAATTTCGAAAGTAGCGGGTTTCGTGATCATCCTGCGCATTTTTCTTTCGTTGTTCCTAACAGCTTCCGGCGATACCTTCGGAGCACTCGACTTTTTGGAAAAAAATAATATCTATATAGCTTCATTGGCAGGTCTGACAATCATCATTGGAAATGTGGTTGCGTTAAGGCAGCAAAATCTAAAACGATTGTTCGCTTATTCAAGCATTGCCCATGCGGGTTACCTCCTTGTAGCGGTGGCTACATTGGGCGGGGGATATTTCCTGATCGATACAGTCTGGTTTTACCTAATGGCTTATGTATTAATGAATATCGGTGCATTTGCAGTCATTCAGCTGCTCGCCAGCCAAAGTGGATCAGAAGACATTAGCATTCTTGCAGGACTTGGGAGGAAATCACCGTTTCTTGCCATAGGATTTACTGTATTTATCCTATCGCTTGCAGGAATTCCCGGGACGACAGGATTCATTGGCAAACTCAATATATTCCTTGGAACATTCATTACGGAACCTGGACATTTTGTCCTTGCGGGAATCATGATTGCCGGTACTGTTGTATCCTATGTGTATTATTTCGGATTATTGGTTCAAGTCTTTTTCCGGCCCATTCATTCAGAGAAGGTCATTAAAATTCGTTCGGGTCTATCCGCCGTGTTGATCATTTGCGTAATAGGCACCATACTTTTCGGGGTGGCGCCAAATATTGCCTTAGATTTTATTCATGATCAATTCGGTGAATTTACAGACTTTATTTCGAGTAAATGATATAATGCCTGTATCAGAGGCCTGCTCCATTGGATCAAGCCTCTATTTACAGTTTTAAAAAGAAATTTTGCAATTCTTCCTTTTATATTCCAAATACGAAGGGGTTTTGTGTTAGAATAGAAGACGGGTGTCTTTTAGGAGGTATGTACATGTTTTCAGCAATGGGACAACAGGCTTTAACAGGAATAATTGCACACTTGTTTTTCATTGCAGTTACCTGGTGGGCTTTACAGGCATTACACTTTGATAAAATCTTAAGATCCAATTCGGTCATCAAGGCCAGGGTTTTATATATTTTATTAACGGTTGCCATCGGTTCAGTTGTGAGTAATTTCTTCCTTGACTACCTGGGATTTGCAAACCAGCTCCCGTATATGTTTAGTGATGACTGATAAGCTGTAAGGCTCTTCTTATAGCAAAATATGATTCTACTCTTGTATTCGCTTTTGCTTCCTGCCATTTGTCAGGTGGAAGGTGTCACCAATTGTCGGAAAACTCGAAGTATGATCTCTCTCCTTATGGAAAGAATGATAAAAGGGGAGGGATTTAACATGTATAATTTAAACAAAAAAATGTTAACATACATAGTATTTCTTGGTTTGATGGTGATTTTAATTGGGAATAGTACGATTGTGGCAGAAAGTAAACCAGATATAGTTAAATTGGTGGGACTGTTACAAAAGGATAAGGATTTGGACATAGGGGATTGGTCTGTACTCGCTAGAGAAATAAATAAAGAGATTACAACTAAACAAGAGTTTGAAAGAGAAGTTACGGCTTTAAAACGAAAATACCCTCAATTTCAATGGCACCGGAAAGATGATGCTTCCGGCTGGAAGGCTGAGGCGTTAACTTACAATGTCGATTCAGGTCTAACCGAGTCTATCAAAATAATGACAACGGAAGAGAAATTTGATAAAGTTACCTATGTCATTTACGAAGTGAAGGGAAAAGAGTGGGAAAAAGCTAATTCGGCATTTTTTACAACTACGTTCCAGAACAGGGTGAATGAACTATTTATAGGGACTCCTTCAATTTTTTCTTGTATTAAAGGGTCTATCAATGATAATATGGATTCGGTTTTAAACGCTAAAACTGAAGACCTGTTAGATATGTTCCAAGCAAGGGAAATTGAGAGTGTGCATGAAACAAACTTTACATCTATATCTGCACATTCAACATTGTTTAAACAACCTTTGACAAAAGAAAAATTAAATTTGCAGTTTGGGCTACGGACAGAAGGATTGGGTGACCGAACGAACTTTGTAGTTGGCACACCAATCATAACGTTTGAATATTAATATAGAGAAAATGGACGCGGAGGGGAATACTTTTGGAAAAAATCATCGTCCGCGGCGGAAAAAGGCTTAGCGGGACAGTTAAAGTAGAAGGTGCTAAAAACGCCGTTTTGCCAGTTATCGCTGCAACATTATTAGCAAGTGATGGGAAAAGTATCATTAAAGATGTTCCTACGCTCTCCGATGTATATACAATCAATGAAGTATTGCGCAACTTAAATGCAGATGTTGCCTTTCATGACAATCAAGTAACTGTAGATGCATCAAGAGAGTTATTAGAAGAAGCACCATTTGAATATGTACGAAAAATGAGAGCTTCCGTTTTAGTGATGGGCTCATTACTAGCAAGGAATGGCCGGGCCCGCGTTGCTCTTCCTGGTGGCTGTGCCATCGGATCACGTCCTATCGACCAGCATTTAAAGGGCTTTGAAGCGATGGGAGCAAAAGTGAAGGTCGGCAATGGTTTCATTGATGCCGAGGTAGAAGGCAGACTTAAGGGTGCAAGAGTGTATCTTGACTTCCCAAGTGTGGGTGCCACTGAAAACATCATGATGGCAGCAACACTTGCAGAAGGTATAACTGTTCTTGAAAATGTGGCCAAAGAGCCTGAAATTGTAGATCTTGCGAATTTCCTTAATAAAATGGGTGCCAAAGTCAGAGGTGCTGGTACTGGTACGATGAGAATCGAGGGTGTCGATAAATTATATGGCACTGAACATGCGATTATACCTGACCGTATCGAAGCCGGTACATTTATGACGGCGGCTGCTCTTACTGGCGGCAATGTTCTTGTTCAAGGCGCTGTACCTGAACACCTTACTTCCCTTATTGCTAAAATGGAAGAAATGGGTGTTGAAATTCTTGAAGAAGAAGATGGATTACGCGTTATCGGTCCAAAAACCTTGAAGGCCATTGATATCAAAACAATGCCGCATCCTGGTTTCCCGACTGATATGCAATCGCAAATGATGGCATTATTATTGCGTGCTGAAGGAACAAGTATGATTACGGAGACCGTTTTCGAAAACCGTTTTATGCATGTTGAGGAATTCCGTCGCATGAATGCCAATATTAAAATTGAAGGTCGTTCTGTTATCGTTAATGGACCAACTAACATACAAGGTGCTGAAGTAGCTGCAACAGATTTACGTGCCGCGGCAGCGCTCATCCTGACTGGATTGGTTGCAGATGGCATTACTCGTGTTACAGAATTAAAGCATCTTGACAGAGGATACGTGAATTTCCATGGTAAATTGGCTTCTCTAGGTGCCGATGTGGAACGTATTAACGAAGATGTACCTGCAGAAACAAAAAAAATTGCCGATTTAAACGCATAAGATAGCTTATAAAACCATTCACGTTCGAGTCATTGAAACGTGAATGGTTTTTTTTGTCTTGTATCAGGCATTCATGGCCTCCAGCTAAATGGTTGTCGTTTTTCTATTCATAAAAGCTTGTCCTTCGACATACATTTGTTATGTAAAGATACCTGCCGGATAGTGATTTACGGCAGAGAAAACAAGTGTAGGGAGGCTCAGGAATTTGAAAGCAATCAAACCGATGATTGTACTATTCATAGCAGTAGCATTCGTAATTATCATGATTCCAGCAGTGCTTGTGCTTCCATTTTCAAATGATAAGACAAGTGGAGAGTTAGCCGAACAATTAGAAAAAAAAGTGAAGAATGAAGGTAAAGAGGTAAGTGCAAATGAAATGAGTTCCGTTGAAGTTGCTGTTTACCGTACATCTGCAAGAAAGATTGAAAAACTGCCGATTGAAACGTATTTAGCTGGTGTAGTAGCGGCTGAAATGCCAGCGGATTTCGAGGAAGAAGCACTTAAGGCACAAGCATTGACAGCGAGAACCTACATTGTCAATCAGCTCCTAAGCGAAAGTCGATTAGGCTTGCCTGATGGTGCCGATGTAAGCGATACGGTCATGCACCAAGTTTATAAGAATAATGATGAGCTGAAAAAACAGTGGGGCTCTGATTATAAATGGAAGATGAAGAAAATTAACAAAGCAATAAAGGAAACAGCGGGTCAAATTCTAACCTATGAAGGAAAACCGATTACTGCGACTTTTTTTTCGACCAGCAATGGCTACACTGAGAATTCCGAGGACTATTGGCAAGCGGATTTCCCCTATTTAAAAAGCGTATCCAGTCCTTGGGATAAACAGGAATCACCAAAGTTTTATAATAAAGTTGTTGTGAACACTGCAGATTTTGAAAGCAAACTGGGTGTAAGTCTATCATCGGGAACAACAATAGGAACTGTCATTGAAAGAACATCAGGCAATCGCGTAGGTGTGGTGAAAATCGGAGGAAAGAAAATGACAGGAAAACAGATCCGTGAAAAGCTGGGTCTGACATCATCCGATTTTAACTGGGAGCGTCAAGGCAACCAGATTGTCATCACGACAAAAGGATCTGGGCACGGAGTTGGAATGAGCCAATACGGTGCTAATGGAATGGCCAGGGAAGGGAAAACCTATGAAGACATCGTAAAATATTATTATAAAGGCGTTAAAGTTCAGTCTTCAAGTAAGTGGCTGAATACGATGACGGCAAAAAAATGAGAGATGGGGAATCCCATCTCTCATTTTTTTGTGCTTATTTTTTCTATAATGGTCAAAAAGCCTCGTTCATGCTTGAAATAATGATATTGGACATGGAAATACACAGCAGCTACTCCAATGATATCTTTAATGACATCTATTAAGGTAGCGGAGCGGTATGGGATGAATGATTGGTGATATTCATCTATAACTCCGTAAAAGCATGCTGCTATGGCCGCCAACAAGCTTAATCCAGGTTTCAGTTTTTGGTTTGCAGCAAGAGCAGAAACCAATAATATATACAAAAGGGCAAATTCGACTAGATGAAGTGCCTCTTTGATAAATCGGTCAATTGAGGATGATGGAAGATCAAGAATCATATCATCGGGGTTGCTCGACATTATCCAAATGGCAATCATATATAGAAAAGGCAATAACGTTAACACGATTTTAAAGGCTTTTTTCATGAATTAAACACCCTTCAATAGTTAGATACCAAACATTTTACCATTCTACGAATAAAATCGGTTTCATTTCCACAAAATAAATCTAAAAATTTTTTTATCTGAATGTATATAATCTTACCAAAATGTTCAGAATGATTGCTGAGGTGATTAATATGAGAGAGGAAGAAAAGAAACCAACTTCCACAATCCGACGTATACTAAAACAACGTTGGGCATTATCAGCAATCTATATCGCAAGTGCAGCCATAATCTTAGCCGCGGCCTTCTTATTACAAAATAGTTTTAATGATTCAGCTAAGGATGGCAAAGAGGAATCAGCTGAAACAGGAAAAAACTATGGTCAGCCTTCTGTCGAGGTTAATAGTAATCTTGAGACAATCAAGATGCCTGTAGCCGATGCAGACAAAACGGTTATTAAGAAACAGTTTTATGATGTGAATGCGGATGAAAAGGCACAAGAAGAAGCGTTGGTATTCTACAACAATAGATATGAGCAAAACAAAGGTATAGACATTGCAATGAAAGATGGAAAATCTTTCGATGTAAAAGCTTCACTAAGTGGAAATGTATCGAAAGTCCAAGACGATGCGTTACTTGGAAATTTAGTTGAAGTACAGCATGAAGATGGTGTAGTTACTCGTTATCAATCTGTTAAAGACATTAAAGTTGCAGTCGGTGACAAAGTGAAACAAGGGCAAGCAATTGCTACAGCTGGAAAAAGCCAAATCAACGAAGAGGCGGGCGTGCATGTCCACTTCGAAATCAGAAAAGATAACATTGCGTTAAATCCACTTGATTTTGTCGATAAACAAGCTTCTGCCATTCAATCGGCAACTGAAGCTGAAGGCAGCGAACTTGACGATTCAGCTAAAAAAGAAGAAACACCTGCGGTTGACGAAACTGAAACTGATAAAGAAGAAGCACCTGCAGTCGAAGGATCTAAAACGGATAAGAAAGAATCACCTGCAATCGAAGAATCTGAAACTGGCACGGATGAATCGCCTGCCGTTGATGAAACTGACGAGAGCACTGATTTAGAGAGTGGCACAGATGAAGAAGGCTCTGTCCCAGGTGAAGATACAACCGAGGAAAGCGATTCCTTAAAAGATTCGTTAAAACAATCTAATTAAGATCAAGATTTTTAATAATATCAAAACAAAAAACCTTGAGCGTTACGAATGACAACAACTGAAAATTTGGTAAAAGGAAGCCGTTCATTTTGAACGGCTTCCTTTTTTCGTGCGCCCGGCATGGGTGCAATCTATAGGGTGAAAGTCCCGAACCATGAAGGCAGTAGTAGTGGTTAGCTT
>NZ_JAOPHO010000080.1:0-15095 GCF_033141925.1 Peribacillus sp. CSMR9 | reverse complement strand
AGCATCTGGAGGGGAAATCAACCACAACTCACTACCTGGTAAATAGCAACAAAGTATGTGAAAACAGCCTTTATTTTAGAGCTGCAATCGTAAGGGAATATTTTTAGTTTAAAGAAAATATGGCACTCTCCGATATATAAAGAGAAGAACCACTTAAAATAATTATGTACAGGGGAGTCGTAGGAATGCCTCAAGAATATGAAGAGTTCATTCGTAATATCAAAATGTTGACAGGCATTGATTTGGCATCATATAAGGAAGGGCAAATGAAAAGGCGACTAACATCTCTATATGAAAAAAGAGGTTATCATTCATTTCGTGAATACTATAAAGACATTCAAACCTGTCCCGGAGTTTTAAATGAGTTTTTGGATAGAATGACAATCAATGTTTCCGAATTTTATAGAAATCCGAAAAGATGGGAAGTGCTAGAGCGGAAAATCCTTCCCGGGCTATTAGGAAGCAAAAAAAAGTTGAAAATTTGGAGTGCGGCCTGTTCAACGGGTGAGGAACCATATACCATTGCAATGATATTATCCAATCTCGTTCCACTTAGCCAGATAGAGATTTTGGCGACGGATTTGGATGAAAATGTATTGGCGCGTGCGGTATTGGGGATTTATCCTGAACGGTCCTTAACTGAAGTGCCGGAAGAAATAAAAAGGAAATACTTTGAAAAAGAAGGAAGTTTTTATCGTGTCAATGATGAAATCAAGAAGAGAGTGACATTTAAAAAGCAAAATCTTCTTGCGGATCGGTTCGATCGGGGGTTCGATTTAGTCGTTTGCCGCAATGTTTTAATTTATTTCACTGAAGAAGCCAAAAGTTTATTATATGAAAAATTCAGTGCGTCTCTAAAAAGCGGCGGGATATTCTTTGTAGGAAGTACTGAGCAAATATTCACTCCTGGAAAATATCAATTTGAAACGGTCGACACATTTTTTTATAAGAAAAAGTAAATACTTGTTAAAAGGGGCTGAACCTGCATGCGCATTCAGTCCCTTTTCGTTTGCCATGGAATCAGGCAAACGTAGGACCCATGGATCGGAAAGATTAAACTATATCGAAAATGTTGGTGAACATGTAAAATGGAATGAAAAATGATAAAATTCAAACAATATAGTTTTTACGTTTTACATATACCCACAACTCATAAAATTGTGGTATATTGATACATATACACTTTAAAGTGCTAAAAGGGGGCTGGAAGATGAGATATTTAACAGCGGGAGAATCGCATGGTCCGCAACTTACTACTATTATTGAGGGATTACCGGCAGGAATGCCGATTACGACTGAGGATATAAATCAAGAATTAGGACGCCGGCAAAAAGGGCATGGGCGTGGACGAAGGATGCAGATCGAGAAAGATCAAGCTTTTATATCTTCGGGAATCAGACACGGCTACACACTAGGATCACCGGTGGCTTTAGTGGTTGAGAACGACGACTGGAAGCATTGGACGAAGATCATGGGAAGTGAAGGGCTTTCAGAGGAAGAAGCTGAAGAAATCAAACGTAAAATCACCCGGCCTCGCCCTGGTCATGCTGATTTGAACGGTGGGATTAAGTACGGGCACCGCGATTTAAGAAATGTTTTGGAACGGTCTTCAGCCCGTGAAACGACCGTAAGGGTAGCAGCAGGGGCTGTCGCTAAAAAGCTGTTGTCTTTATTGGGGATAGAAGTGGCATCACATGTTTTGGAAATTGGTGGAGTGAAGGCAGAACCGCTAAAGTACGAAACGATTCAGCAATTGCAGCAGGTGACAGAAGAATCATCTGTTAGATGTTTTGATAAAAACGTAGAGCAGCAGATGAAGGACGCAATTGATGAAGCGAAACAAAAAGGGGATTCCATCGGCGGCATCGTTGAAGTCATTGTAGAAGGAATGCCGGTGGGTGTAGGAAGTTATGTGCATTATGACCGTAAACTTGATGCAAAACTTGCCGCAGCGATAATGAGCATCAATGCATTTAAAGGGGTAGAAATTGGTCTTGGGTTTGAAGCGGCCCATCTATTCGGCAGTGATGTCCATGATGAGATCGCATGGGATGAAGAACAGGGTTATTACCGGAAAACCAATCGCCTTGGCGGTTTTGAAGGCGGTATGACTACTGGAATGCCGATAGTTGTGCGCGGTGTAATGAAGCCGATCCCTACTTTATATAAACCTTTGAAAAGTGTTGATATTGATACGAAGGAAGTGTTCGAAGCAAGTGTCGAACGTTCTGATAGTTGTGCAGTTCCTGCCGCAGCAGTGGTTGCTGAGGCAGTAGTGGCATGGGAACTGGCGGCTGCGATCGTTGAGCAATTCCCTTCAGATCGTTATGAGCAATTAGCAGAATACATTAGATCATATCGGAAAGAAGTAAAGGGGTTTTAAATCATGGAATCCATCCAAATAAAAACGGCTTCCAAGCAATATCCGGTTTTAATTGGCAAGAAGGCGATAAATGAATTACCCGAATTAATAACACAGGAATTAAATCATTTAAACAAGATTCTGATCATAACTGATGAGAAAGTGGCGGAATTGCATTTGCAAACCGTGAAAAACACCCTAATCAAGACGGGGAAACCGGTCCTGCATCATGTTGTGCCAGAAGGGGAGCATGCTAAAACATTCGATGTGTTTTATGAATGCCAAAGTTACTGCTTATCACAACAGATTAATCGAAAGTCGCTGATTATCGCCCTTGGTGGTGGTGCAGTCGGCGACTTGGCTGGATTTGTTGCGGCTACTTTTATGAGAGGGATTCCATTTATACAGGTTCCGACGACTTTGCTCGCTCACGATAGTGCGGTGGGCGGCAAGGTTGCCATCAATCACCCACTAGGAAAAAATATGATTGGTGCCTTTCATCAACCTGAAGCGGTCATATATGATCTTGAATTTTTAAAAACCCTGCCTCTTAAAGAATTAAGGTCAGGTTTTGCTGAAGTCATTAAACATTCCTTGATAGCCGATAATGAGTTTTATCTATGGTTAAAGTCGAATATTATGGATTTGAATGATATAACGGATGAGCAATTCCTAACAATGATTACAAAAGGGATTAGCATTAAAGCTAAAATTGTCGAAGAGGATGAGAAGGAAAACGGCATTCGTGCCTTTTTGAATTTTGGTCATACGCTTGGACATGCAGTGGAAGGTTCAATGGGATATGGAAACTTTACGCATGGGGAATCCATTTTAATCGGGATGGTATATGCTCTTAAATTAAGCAAAAAGAAAGAGGATCTCGATTTTAAACTAGAGGAGTTTATTAATTGGGTATCTTCTTTAGGTTATCAAGTTACCATTCCAACCCGACTGGAAAGTGCAATTTTACTTAATTTAATGAAAACAGACAAAAAGTCAGTCAATGATGCAGCTACCTTTGTCTTGCTAAAGCAAGTGGGTTCACCACTATTAATGGATATAGCCGACTCTGAGCTGATAGAGGAAATGGTTGATATGATATAGGGTTCAGGATAAGGGGGAACTATGTGTGATAAGAGGAATAAGGGGTGCCACAACAGTAGAAAAAGACTCAGAAATGGAAGTGATTGCCGCTGTCGAAAAGTTGATGGCAGAAATCATTCAGGTCAACGAGATTGACCCCGATATGGTGGCTTCTGTATTTTTTTCTGCTACGGATGAGATTCGTTCTGTCTTCCCTGCCAAAGCCTTGAGGAAATTCGAAGGCTGGACCTATGTACCGGTCACATGCATGAAAGAAATACCGGTGAGCAATTCCTTGCCATTTTGCATCCGGGTTATGATCCATGTAAATACGGCGAAATCTCAAAAAGAAATACAGCATATATACCAGGCAGGGGCTACCGTATTACGACCAGATTTAAAACAAAAAAGATAGATATAAGATGATTTTAATATATGAATATGAATAAGATTCTAACACTTTCTTACTTTAAGTGAAAAAATATAGAGGTGATTGACATGAAATGGAATGAAGCGGTCCTATCCTTGAAGTCTTATCAACCGGGAAAATCCACTGATGAAGTGAAAAAATTATACGGGCTGGAAAAAATAACGAAATTGGCTTCAAATGAAAATCCTTTTGGCTGTTCTGAAAAGGTTAAGGAATCCGTTAGGAATTCAACCCATTCTTTTGCCATCTATCCGGATGGATATGCAACGATGCTTAGGGAAGCTGTTGCAAAACATACAGGTGTGAAAGAAACTCAGCTTATTTTTGGGAATGGATCTGATGAGAACATTCAAATCATTTCCAGAAGCCTATTGGGAGCTGGAAAGAATACGGTCATGGCAACAGGCACATTTTCGCAGTATCGCCATAATGCCACGCTAGAAGGTGCGGAAATAAGGGAAGTTCCTCATATAGACGGAGCTCATGATCTAGAAGGAATGCTAAAAGTTATAGATGAAAAAACGGCTGTTGTCTGGCTTTGTACACCCAATAATCCTACTGGTAAATACATTTCGGAACAGGACTTATTATCGTTCATCGAAAAAGTGCCGGAAGATGTTCTTATCGTTCTGGATGAAGCTTATTGTGAATATGCAACGGCTGAGGATTACCCGAGAACGAATCAATGGATTAATAAATTTAAAAACTTGATCATACTTCGTACATTTTCAAAAATTTATGGGCTTGCAAGTTTTAGGGTAGGGTACGGTTTGGCAGATGAGGATATTATTCAGAAACTAGATCCATCCCGGGAACCATTCAATGTCAACACATTCGCACAGAATATTGCTATCGTCGCTTTGGAAGATCAAGCTTTCATTGAAAAATGCAAGGAAGAAAATCAAAAAGGGCTCAAGCGGTACTATGAATTTTGCAATATGGAAAATTTAGCTTATTACCCGTCACAAGGTAATTTTATCTTTATCCATTTTAAACAGGATGCCGATGTTGTGTTTCAATATTTGCTTGAGCGCGGATACATTGCAAGATCGGGGAAATCCTTCGGCTTTCCTAACAGCCTAAGGGTAACGATTGGATCTACTGAAGAAAATGAAGGAATGATTAACGCTATTAAAACTTTCTTGAATGAAGTTGAGGCACCTTCTGATTCGCTGCTTTAACGTTTTTATCAAACCTAGAGGAGCATAAAAGATGCGGGGGAGAGAAGAGTGAAGGGAAAGGTTTTTGTAATAGGTCTAGGTCTAATTGGCGGATCATTGGCCATGGCCATACGCCATGCACATCCTGAAGCCGTGATTGTTGGTACGGACCTAAGTGAAAAGAATATTCAACTATCGATGCTATTGGGGATCATTGATGATTCTGTATCATCTCTGGAAGCGGGAGCATGTGAAGCTGATTTGATTCTACTTGCTGTGCCTGTCAATGAAACCGTCAAGATTTTAGCTCAATTAGCTAATATGGATTTAAAAAGCAATGTCATCATATCGGATGCAGGAAGTACGAAGGATACAGTGGTTAAGGCAGCAAAACCATTGATAGATAAAGGGGTGGCCTTCATTGGGGGGCACCCTATGGCTGGTTCACATAAAAGCGGCGCCGGGGCAGCCAAACTGCATTTATTTGAACATGCGTTTTATTTGCTAACTCCTGGAGATTCAATTGAAGAAGAAAAAGTTGAGCAATTGAAAGAGTGGTTACAAGGGACAAGAGCGAACTTTTTGGTTGTCACCCCTGCTACACATGATAAGCTGACTGGAGTCATCAGTCATTTTCCGCATATTGTCGCATCAGGGCTGGTCAAGCAGGCAGAAAATTATAGTAAGGAAAATAAGTTGATTTCAAGGCTTGCAGCTGGTGGCTTTCGGGATATTACAAGAATTGCTTCAAGCAGTCCGGAAATGTGGCGTGACATTTTGTTACATAACCGCGATGTGTTACTTGAATTAATGAATGATTGGCTGAATGAAATGGAGCATATAAAAGGGTTGGTAGCAAATGAAGATAGTGAAGAAATCCTTCGATTCTTTACTGATGCCAAGATTTTCAGGGATGATTTACCAACCGATGCGAAAGGCGCCATACCAGCGTTTTATGATTTATATATCGATATACCGGATTATGCCGGAATAATTTCTGAGATTACCGGATATTTGGCACAAGAAGGTATCAGCATTACAAACATAAGGATCATAGAAACAAGGGAAGAGATATATGGTGTGCTGGTCATCAGCTTCCAAACGGATGTAGATCGCATAAAAGCCGCAGATTGTATCTCAAGACATACAGATTATGAAACGATCCTGGCATAATATAATAAGGAAGGATGGTTGTATGAATACAAAAAAATTACAAACGAACATCCAATCATTACGTGGTTCGATTGCCATACCGGGAGACAAGTCCATCTCCCATCGTTCGGTAATGTTCGGAGCCCTTGCCGAGGGGGAAACGACAGTCACTAATTTTCTTCCAGGAGCCGATTGTTTAAGTACTATTTCCTGTTTTAAGCAGCTTGGAGTCCATATTGAACAAGAAGGCCAGCACGTCAGAATTGAAGGCAAAGGTTTTAATGGATTAAAGGAACCGGAAGAAGTGCTGGATGTCGGAAATTCTGGTACCACAATAAGGTTAATGATGGGGATTTTGGCAGGGCAGGATTTTTCGGCCGTGCTGGCAGGGGACGAATCGATAGCCAAACGTCCTATGACACGGGTAGTAAACCCTCTTCGTCAGATGGGAGCGGTCATTGATGGCCGTAAAGGAGCCGAATATACCCCACTCTTCATAAGAGGAGGCAAGTTACGAGGGTTTCGCTATGAATTGCCTGTGGCAAGTGCGCAGGTCAAATCAGCAATAATCTTGGCAGGCTTACAGGCTGAAGGGGAAACGGTCATTATCGAACCAGAAGAGACCCGTGACCATACTGAACGAATGATCCAAGAGTTTGGCGGGAAAATCGAAAAGGACGGTCAAACGATCAAAGTAAGCGGAAATCAAGTCTTCAAAGGAACCACCATCCATGTGCCGGGTGATATTTCTTCAGCGGCTTTCTTCATGGTGGCTGCAGCGATCACGGAAAATAGTGAAGTAGTGTTAAAGAATGTGGGCCTTAATTCGACAAGGACTGGAATCATCGAAGTCATGAAATCGATGGGGGCAGATATTACGATAGTGAAGAAGACGAGTGAAGGTGAACCTGCAGGAGATATCACTGTCAGAAGCTCCCGCTTACAAGGAACCACCATCAGCGGTGAACTAATTCCCCGTCTCATCGATGAAATACCGGTAATTGCACTTCTGGCAACACAGGCTGAAGGGATAACGACAATCAAGGATGCAGCAGAACTTAAAGTGAAAGAGACCAATAGAATTGATACGGTCGCAAATGAGCTTTCCATCCTGGGGGCAGATATAACTCCGACAGCAGACGGATTGATTATCAATGGACGTAAAGCCCTAAATGGGGGCAAGGTTACAAGTCATGGAGATCATCGTATCGGGATGATGCTCGCTGTCGCGGCTTTAATAACGGATGGGGAAGTGGAACTTGCTGACCCTGATGCCATAGATGTATCATACCCACAATTTTTTGGGCATTTGACACAATTGATAAAGTAAATATATAAAAAGTTTACAAACCTTATTTGGTTTGTAAACTTTTTTTTACTTGCTTGAAAGTGTTGAAAGCGCTAACATACAGGCTTTTATGCCTCTATTATTCAAGAAAATTATGAAAAAGGGATCCCTGATCAAAAAGGAGATTGACCGTAGAATGGAGAATTAACTAGTAACCTTTTTTTAATGAGAATGGAGGGGACTTCATCAATGGAATACAGGGCTACAGTATGGTAAACTAATGAATACTGTTTACTATGCATCTCACGATTACAAGGGTATTTGGTTCTTTATGGCAGAGAAGATGACATTATGGCGTGAGTGTGTATGACTAGAAACCAAGTCTATCATGCAAAAGGAAGGAATCAACAATGAACACAGTGGAACAAGTTGTACAGCATTTAAAAAAAGGGGAATTAACTGAAGCTCTTAAACATATAAATCGAATTAAATCATCAGAGTCAGCAGAGGACATATTGATGCTGGCCGAGGAAATGCTCCAGCTTGGTTTTGTGGAGGAGGCAAAGGATCTATTTGAACATCTATTAGAACTTTATCCTGATGAAGGAGAATTGATTGTTTCGTTGGCGGAAATCCTGATTGACATGGACCAGGAAGATGAAGCGATGCTAATGCTTGAAAAAGTGAGTGTAGATGATGAAGTATATCCAAGTGCTTTACTTTTAGAAGCGGACCTTTATCAATTACAGGGGATGGATGAGGTCAGTGAACGAAAATTGCTTCAGGCCAAGGAAATACTTCCAGATGAAGTCATCATTGATTTTGCGCTAGGTGAACTGTACTTTCATCAAGGAAGGGATCAGGAAGCCATTGCAAATTACATAAGGGTTTTGGAACAGGAACAAGAAATCGCAGGAGTCAATGTCAATCAGAGACTTGCTGAAGCATTAAGCAGCTCCGGAAAGTTCGAGGAGGCCCTTCCGCACTTTGAAAAGGCCTTAAATGAGGGACTTGAAATCAATACCCTATTTGAATATGCATTTACAGCATTTCAGGCAGGCCTTTACGAGACAGCCGTTCGTAAGTTTACAGAACTGAAAGAAATGGATCATGAATACCATTCCCTATATTTATATCTGGCAAAGAGTTATGAACATCTTGAAGATTTGGAAAATGCCTTGAAAGTGGTCAAAGAAGGAATCAAGGCTGATGAATTCAATAAGGAACTTTACTTCTTCGGCGGAAAGATAGCCTTGAAAAGCGGACTTGAAGAAGAGGCGGAAAATCTATTTAAAGAAGCTCTTGCCATAGATCCAGGTTATTTGGAAGCTGCACTCACCCTCTTGAAATTGTATATGCATCACGAAAGGTATGAAGATGTATTGGAGTGTATTGGTGAAGTTAGGAGATATGGAGAGGATGATCCGCAGTTTGAATGGATCGCTGCTGTATCTTATCAACACACCGAACAATTTAAAGAGTCATTAACCAGCTATCATAAAGCATATAATTCATTCAAGGACAATCAAGATTTCCTGGAAGACTATGGTTTCTTTTTAATTGAAGAAGGAGACAGAGCCACATCTAGAGAAATATTTAATAAGCTGCTTGAGATAAACCCAGCGAATGATGAGTATGTGATGATTTTGGAGCGGCTAGGTGAAAGTACAGATGGAATGTAGATAAGGGAAATAAAACTAAATCTAGACAGAGGAGGGAATTCATGGTGGCTGCCCCTGTTTCTGTGAATGAGAAGAAGGATTTTATTCGGTGGTTTTTAAATCATTATCAACTGAAACGAAGAGAATGCGTGTGGATATTGAATTACTTAATGAGTCATGATCAACTAATGAAAAAGGTTCATTTTGTAGAAAATGCCCAATATTGCCCACGTGGACTAATAATGTCGACACATTGTGTGGATGAGGTCCCTTTCAGGTTCTATAAGTCTAATATCATGACGACCGATGCAGAGAAATCTTTTCACGATATCCGCTTAAATCGGGATGAAGATATTTATATTCAGCTCAACTTTAAATCATCTTACTCTTCCTATCAATATGCAGCGGTACTGGAAAGCAATCCCTTCATGCCGAAATCTACGGCAGCGAACGAAAAGGATCAGCTGCTAGCTGAACAATTTTTAGAAAGAAGCATGTTGTATTTTCAGAGGGACCGCCTGCTTAAGGAAATCGATGAAGCACTTGATAAGCATGATGAACAAGCATTTAAAAACTTAACAGAGCAATTGAATCAATTAAAAGTACTTGGATGAAATAAAATGACCTTTCCGTAATCAGGAAAGGTTTTTATTTTTTATAAAAGATAGATAAAATCAACATTTTTGTAAAGACTATGGGTATATGGTAAAGATGTTATAAAAATAATGGTAAAATGATAAGGAGTTGATTTGAAAAATCGGGAGTGAAGAAAAAACATGAAATGGACAGCAAAAGATCTTGACATGTATATACAGTCAAAAGAGTATGTGGATACTGTTTTAATTCCTTTGGTTCCCTTATCTTTTGGGGGGCAAATGAAGCAAACGGGCTCAATGAATGAATTTCTTACCATTTTAAGCTTGGAAATTGAAAAGCAGATGAAAGGGAGAATTCTTTTATTGCCAACATTCCATTATTTAAGTGATGAAATGGATAAGGTAGAGCGGTTAAATCGTTGGGCCAAGGAAGTGAAAGAAAAAGATTTCAAGCATATTTTTTTCCTAACTTCAGATTTTGAGTGGAAAAAGGAAGAGAGGGAATTGGAAAATAATTTAGTATGGATTCCTGCCATCCCCCTGGAGAGTCTTGAAACTGAACAAGCAAGGGAAATGATTAACCAACAGGTTCTCCAAATCCTTGATGTTTTCACTTATAATTGGAAAAATGAAAAAAAGTAGGATTTTTCACATTATTTGACACATAGTTGCCACCTTTTGGGTTTTACAAATATTGACCTTGGTAAATTATTGAGATATCATGGAAATGTCCTAGTTTTATAGTGTTGCTATTTATTGGTCCTTTGGGCTCTCAGTATAGTAATAGAGGGGGGGAAAACGCATGAGCAAGCATAATGTTTCACGACGTCAATTCCTTAATTACACACTTACTGGCGTTGGTGGATTTATGGCGGCCGGTATGTTGATGCCTATGGTTAGGTTTGCAATTGATCCTGTATTATCAGCAGATAAAGGCGGGGATTATATTGCAACTAAACAGAAGGTAAGTGAACTGACTACCGAACCGACCCGTGTCGACTTTACTTTTAAGCAGGTCGATGGGTGGTATGAGTCTGAAGAAACAAATACAGCTTGGGTTTACAAAATGGATGATGGTACTATCGTTGCTTTATCTCCAATCTGTAAGCATTTAGGCTGTACGGTAGCGTGGAATACGGATAAGTCTAATCCGAATCAATTTTTCTGTCCTTGCCATTATGGCAGGTATACGAAAGATGGAGTGAACGTGAAAGGGACACCGCCGGTTAAACCATTGGATGTCTATGCCACGAAAGAAAAAGATGGAATTCTTTATTTGGGTCAACTAAAACCGCATGGGGAGGCGTAAACATTGCTAACAAAGTTATATGACTGGGTGGACGAGCGTTTAGATATTACGCCATTATGGCGGGATATTGCTGACCATGAGGTTCCTGAACATGTTAACCCCGCACATCATTTTTCTGCATTCGTATATTGTTTTGGCGGGTTAACTTTCTTTATTACGGTCATCCAAATCTTGTCAGGCATGTTCTTGACGATGTACTATGTCCCGGACATTAAAAACGCTTGGGAATCTGTTTATTATTTACAAAATGAAGTTGCCTTCGGTCAAATTGTCCGTGGTATGCATCACTGGGGAGCAAGTCTAGTTATTGTTATGATGTTTTTACATACTCTTCGTGTCTTCTTCCAGGGAGCATACAAAAAACCGCGCGAATTGAACTGGATGGTCGGCGTATTGATTTTCTTCATCATGCTGGCATTAGGATTGACCGGTTATTTATTGCCATGGGATATGAAAGCGCTATTCGCAACGAAAGTTACTTTGACAATCGTCGAATCGGTACCGTTAATGGGACCGGCACTAAAGACATTGATAGCAGGAGATCCAACCATCGTTGGAGCACAGACATTGACACGATTCTTTGCAATTCATGTATTCTTCCTGCCTGCAGCATTATTTGCTTTACTAGCGGCTCATTTCCTAATGATCCGAAAACAAGGTATTTCAGGTCCACTATAAAAGAATTATGAACCAAGATCCAAAAAAACCTTTTCATAAAGGAGGGGAATTGTTCAATGCATCGTGGGAAAGGTATGAAATTCGTAGGTGACTCGCGTATCTCCGCAGACCGTAAACCGAATATTCCGAAAGATTATTCAGAGTATCCTGGGAAAACTGAAGCATTTTGGCCTAATTTCCTTTTAAAAGAATGGATGGTCGGAGCTGTATTTCTTGTAGGTTATCTATGCCTGACAATCGCACATCCGTCACCATTGGAAAGGATAGCAGACCCTACGGATACAGCTTATGTTCCGCTGCCGGACTGGTATTTCCTTTTCCTTTACCAATTACTTAAGTATACTTATGCTTCAGGACCTTATAATGCAATAGGGTCCATGGTAATACCTGGTTTGGCTTTCGGGGCATTGCTCTTGGCACCTTTTTTAGACCGTGGCCCAGACCGGAGCCCCGCGAAACGTCCTTTTGCTGTAGGCTTCATGCTATTGGCAATGGCAGGGGTATTCTATTTAACATGGGAGTCCGCAGCCCATCACGATTGGGAAGCTTCTAAGAAGCAAGGCGCAATCGTGGAAGGTGCAGACATTGATAAAGAGAGCGATGGGTATAAATTGATGGATTCCAATGGCTGCATTAGTTGTCACGGAGCAGAATTAACTGGTGGAGCTGGAGCGCCAAGCTTAATTGACACTGGATTAAAGCCAGAAGAAATCTCTAAAATCGCTGTCAAAGGACAGGGTGCCATGCCAGCTGGCATGTTCAAAGGTACAGATGAGGAATTGGCAACATTAGCTGAATTTGTATCTGGATTATCAGCAAAATAATATAACCATCAACAGCATTTTCTTTCATATGCTGCAAATGAAAAGCTGACGACTACGGTTGTCGGCTTTTTTATTGGTAAATTGAAGCGTAAAAGAAAATAATTTGAAATGAAGCTTGGTTTTCAAGTTGATGACCTGTAAAATGAGTGTACATAAGAATGTAAGAGAGGGTTAAAGAATGAATGTTATCTACAGCTGGCTTGCGAATCGGCAAATGCTCGTTTTGTTATTAGTAATAAATATATTTGGAACCGCTTTTGGATATTATTGGTACGGCAGTCAATTGGAAAATACTCCGGCCATTTTTTTGGCATTTGTACCGGACAGCCCGACAGCTAGCCTATTTTTTGTATTTGTATTATTGGCGTTCCTATTAAAAAGAAATTTTGGACTTATGGAAGCGTTGGCGATAATAACACTTTTCAAATATGGTATATGGGCAGTCGTTATGAATTTACTGACCTTGGTGACAACAGGATCATTGCCATGGGAAGGCTATATGCTAATGGCTTCTCATTTGGGGATGGCGATTCAAGGGATATTATATGCACCATTTTATCGAATAAAACCATGGCATTTGATAGTGGCAGGGATTTGGACCATACATAATGACATAATCGATTATGTTTTTGAAATGATGCCTATATACCGTGATCTATTGGTATATATGAATTCGATTGGTTATTTTACATTCTGGCTCAGCATACTTTCCATTTTTGTCGGCTGGTACTTTGGGTATAGAAAAAAGCGGATCACCCTATCCTTCATCCATTAAAAAGTTAACCCCGCGTATAGCTTTGTAAAAGCGGGGTTAACTTTTTTATGTTGAACGAGGTCTACTCATGTTTTTTCTTTCATATCGTTTTAGTAGAGATATGAGGAGGGACGAGTAGCATGTTGAAAAAATTCATATTAACCATTGCTGTTTTATTTGTCGTCTTACATTTCCCTGTCTATGCAGAATCCTCTTCAAGTTTGGAGCAATTAGATAACATTTCCGATAGAGCCTTGGAAATGACCAAGTTGAAGCGATATGGAGATTCGGAAAAGATGCTGACGTTTTTTTCTGATCGGTTTTTAAAAGAGACAGCGAAAGAGCAGATACTTGACATGGACGAACTTCGAATTATCACTGTAGCTCATAACGAGGCGTTGATGACAATAAAGGATATGAATAAGGGAGACTCCGAAAAGATTAATTCTGTCACAAAGTTCCGGCTTGTTGTCGATGCGGTAAAGTCTACCCATCAGCCCCTTTGGACAGAGATGGAGGATCAAATGATGAATTCTTTCCAGCAGACAAAGGATGCCGCAATCAATCAAGACACAATTACATTCAATAGCCAATTGAACTTATTCCTTTCACAATATGAAATGATATATCCAAGCTTGAAAGTCGACCTTTCTAAAGAAACGATGCAGCAACTGGACACGAGAATTCAATACATCAACCAATACCGCCCGGAAGT
Source organism: Peribacillus sp. CSMR9 (assembly GCF_033141925.1). Lineage (NCBI taxonomy): Bacteria > Bacillati > Bacillota > Bacilli > Caryophanales > Bacillaceae > Peribacillus > Peribacillus sp. CSMR9. Next base: position 1,083 of record NZ_JAOPHO010000080.1, on the reverse strand, counting down.
GATCAGAGATGAAGAAAGTCAAAAGGAACTTGATGCGTTACAAAACGAACTAACCTCCATTTTTGATGATATGGGAGAAGATGATGCGGACCCTTCCCTTTGGTGGGTCATCATATCAACAGGCAGCATCATTATCATGACGCTTTCTTATGTAGGCTGGAGAAAATATAAAGGTGATAGGGAAAAGCCAAGGAAAGGACATAATGATTAAAAAGACATGGGAAGAGAACACTATATTTGACAGGGGTTCCTTCATTCCATAGAATTAAGAGTAATAATAGTTATAGGAGGATACCATGTATTTCATTTATTTGGCGATTATCATTTTAATCCCGATTTATGCACAAATGAAAGTGAAAAGCACGTATAAAAAATATTCAAAAGTACAGGCTTCTTCTGGTATGAATGGTGCTGAGACGGCACGGGCCATTTTGGATCAAAATGGACTGTTCAATGTCAGGGTCGAAGAGACACCTGGAATGCTATCGGACCATTATGATCCAAGGGATAAAACGGTGCGTTTATCAACGGATAACTATCACGGCCATTCAGTTGCAGGCGTAGCTGTTGCAGCCCATGAAGTGGGACATGCGATTCAAGATAAAGAAGCATATGCATTCTTACGTTTCCGTCATGCTTTAGTGCCTGTCGCTAACTTCGGTTCCAATATATCTTGGATCTTAATTTTAATCGGGGTGTTAGCCAGAATTCCAGGCTTACTAATAGCAGGTATCGTATTTATGGCAGCAGCAGTATTATTTCAAGTAATCACTCTGCCAGTGGAGTTCAATGCTTCCTCTCGGGCAATGGATCAACTCGTTTCTGTAGGAGTTATCCGTAATGACGAAGAACGGGAAACGAAAAAAGTATTAAGTGCAGCTGCGATGACTTATGTTGCTGCCGCTCTAGTTGCCGTACTGGAATTAGTTCGTCTTCTGCTTATGTATTCAGGAATGAGAGAAGAGGATTAATTTAGAAGGAGGACGCCATCATTCTGGCGTCCTCACAGACTGTAGACAAACTCGATGAAAATCGAGTTTGTCTACATTTTTTTTGAGGGTTTTAAAAATTCGAACGTTGATT
>NZ_JAOPHO010000079.1:0-15217 GCF_033141925.1 Peribacillus sp. CSMR9 | reverse complement strand
GCTAACCACTACTACTGCCTTCATGGTTCGGGACTTTCACCCTATAGATTGCACCCATGCCGGGCGCACGAAAAAAGCCGGAAGCTGGGAGTGATCCCATTTCCGACTTGAATTTTTACATTTGATTTATTTGAAATTTGGCAATAACGCATCACTCAAGCGTCCAAACTCTTTGATGCTCAGTGTTTCTCCCCGTCTTGACGGATCCACTTCCGAGGCTTCGAGAGCGGCAAGTATTAGTTCTTTTTTCGATTTACCATCTGGAAGCTGACTGGTTAAGTTGTTTAAAATCGTTTTCCGACGCTGTGCAAAGCTCGCCCGGGTCACAATGAAGAAGAAATCCTCATCAAGGACCTCGACGATCGGCTTAACCCGCCTAGTAAGGCGTATTACAGCTGAATCAACATTAGGTTGAGGCATGAATACCGTTTTGGGTACAATCATCACTGTTTCCGCTTCAGTATAATATTGAATGGCGATGGATAAAGAACCGTATTCCTTTGTCCCAGGTTTAGCGGCAATTCGATCAGCCACTTCTTTTTGCAGCATGCATACGATTCCTCTAATGGGCAGGTCCTCAGACAATAGCTTTAAAATGATGGGCGTCGTGACATAGTAAGGCAGATTTGCAACCACCATTAGGTCCGAGAAGCCAGCAAATTCTTCTTCGATGACCTTCTTAACATCAGCTTTTAGTACATCCCCGTGAATGATGTTTACATTGTTATAAGGAGACAGTGTATCCGATAGGATGGGCAATAAACGCTGATCAATCTCAAAGGCCGTAACCTTTTTGCTGCTTTTTGCTAGTTGTTCAGTCAAGGCGCCGATCCCCGGCCCAATTTCGATGGCGCCGCTTTCCTCTGTTAAATTTGCATGTTCGACAATACGTTTCAGGATATTCGTATCGATTAAAAAGTTCTGACCTAAGCTCTTTTTAAAGGAGAATCCGTACTTCTTCAATATATCTTTCGTTCTGACAGGGGTTGCAATATCCTTATTCATTTTTTTCCTCCTGGTTTATCTGTACCATCGCTTCAGCAAAAGCCTCAGTTGATATTTGGAACATTTTTAGCCTTTTATATAACTGTTTACCATTGGTAAACCCGATTTTCAAAATAAAACCAAGTTTTTCCCTTCGCTCCTTGGCACCGGATCCTCCAATTAAACCTGCATCTATTAAATCCTGCTGTGAAATCTCTTCCGAAGCCTCTTCATCCATTAATTGGGCTTCCTTTAAAGCATTACGAATTGCCTCAGGAGAAGCATGTTCCACACCTATCCCTTTCCCTGACTTAGGAAGGGCTTCCTTCTTCGTTAAAAAGGCGTGTTTACAGCCTTTTACTTGTTCTGAAATTATATTCCTGATTTTTTGACCAGGAAAATCAGGGTCTGTGAAAATGATGGCTCCACGTGTCTTTTGTGCCAGCCTCACCTGCTCAATACAGGAATCATTCACAGCGGAACCGTTCGTTTCGATTGTATCAGCATTTACTGCCCTTTTAATCGCTACCGTATCGTCTTTACCCTCTACAACAATAATTTCTTTAATCTTTTTCATGTTTTCCTCCATACAGAAAAGCGCAAGCGCTTTGCTTAGCTCTTGATAAACGCGTTGGACACCCACCCTTTTTCTTTTTAATTTCCAGGATAGGAGTGAATCCAGGTCAACATCTTTATGAAAGTTTAAACGCTTATAATGAAATCTTATGGAATATTAAGTCGTCTATCTTATTAAAACAGTTTTACATGGGCTTTTTCAAGAAGTGGAAAAATAAAACGTCAAAAAGCAGGAGACGAATTCATCTCCTGCGAGAGAAACCTTATTAGTCCAATACCCGAATCTTAACTTTCTTTGCACCCCAGCGATAGGCATCATTTTTTGAGGAAAAGAAGACGTCAATTCTATTTCCCTTTATTGCCCCGCCTTTGTCAGCAGCTACTGCATAGCCATAGCCCTCTACATATACTTTCGACCCCATAGGGATTACGCTTGGATCGACAGCAATGATTTTCGCACCCGGACTACTCTTTAGATCTACGCCTGTTGACGTGACACCGGAACAGCCCTTACAACTGGCAGTATAAGCCGTTGATGATACGTATATTTCTTTTCCACTAGTAGAACTAACGTTAGTTACTCCGCGGGAAGCCTGGGCAACCGTTGTTTTAGTTCCGACCGTTACAACTTTATCCTGCTTTTTACTAACAACTTTTTCTGAAAGTAATTCTCTTTTGACCTCTTTGCCATCCTCTTTAATAACTTCATATTCCTTAGAAATAAGTCCGTCTTTTCCTTCTTTAACAATTTTCTCTTTCCCTTTTGATAAGGAGTCATCTTTTTTAGTTATGACAGCAAAGTCAACTGGTTCTTCCACTACATCGGTGACTTTTTCAATTCGAATTACGTTTACCGTATTCTCAGCTTCAACTTTTTCGGCTAATTCTGGCTCAACCCGATCCAAATCATTGAGTTTTACTCCTTGTTGCTTTAAAAAGTCAGCGACAGTAGTCGAAGTTGACCATACCTTCTTTTCGTCTCCAGCTACCACTAATTTCAGTGAAAAGGCTTTGTCTATGGAAACTTCCATATTGGCATTCAGCTTCGTATTTTTTGAAGGCGTAATCTTATCCTGTTCCTTCACACTCAGATCTTGTTCTTTTAAAAGTTCGTCTACCGTATCGGCAGTGGACCAAACTTTCTCCGCCTTACCATCTTGTACCAAGACGATTTTTTGTGCAGGCTTCCAAACCACCTCTAAATCATCATCAACCGCCGTGTCTCTTGATGGGTGGACATAGTCTGCCGCTTTAACGGTAATCTCTAAATCTTTCAACATATCATTTACAGTAGCAGCGTGTGTCCGCACTACCTCTTTTTTTCCGTCTAGCATTATTGTGACTGTATGCTTTGTTCCTTGATGGATTAGTATTCCCAATGCTGTAGAAACAAGAATCGCACTGCATATGGCAATTGCCATTCTCTTCTTCCCAAAAGGTTTGGGAATAAGGTTTTTCATAGTTTTTAATAGAATGAAAAACTCCTCCTTCCTCCCGGTGATTATATAGACATAGTTATCAAGCTGTCAACCCATTCACTTCTCATTTAGGAAATTACTACCTATTATGCATATCTTATGGTGAAAAGGAAAGGGCGAATTCTCGACATAATAAGCCTAAAATAGGTGTAAGATTTGTAGAAATCTAAAAAAATGCGATTTTGGCTAGCGAATCCCGGGAGATATTGTAAAAAAAGCTGTCAGTTAATGCCGAATAATTTCTTGGCATTTTCGGTTGTTGCCTGGGAAACTTCCTCTATTGTGAGTTGTTTGATTTCTGCGATTTGTTCAGCAACAAGCTTCACATAGGAAGGTTCATTACGCTTTCCTCTATATGGATGTGGAGCCAAATATGGACAATCGGTTTCAATCAGTAAACGGTCTAAAGGTACGGCCGCCGCTACCTCTTTTGGCTTTTTTGCATTCTTGAAGGTCACAGGGCCACCCAATGAAATATAAAAATTCATATTGATGCATTCCAATGCTGTTTCTGCACTTCCGCTAAAGCAATGCATGATGCCTCCCACCTCTGATGCCGCTTCCTCCTTTAATATGTTCACGATATCCGCGGTCGCTTCCCGATTATGGATGATGATGGGCAGCCCCACTTTTTTCGCCAATCGGATTTGCTTCCTGAATACCTCCATTTGAACATCTTTAGGTGATTTATCCCAATGATAATCAATACCCATTTCACCAATAGCTACAACCTTTGGATGATTGGATAACTCCTCGATCCATTGTAAGTCCTTCTCGGTCATATCTATAGCGTCCACTGGATGCCATCCGACTGCGGCATACATGAAATCATAAGTTTCTATTAATTCCATTGCCCTTATAATGGTAGGCTGGTCAAAACCAACGACTACCATATTATTCACTCCTGCTTCCTTAGCTCGTTCTATGACATCATCGAGATCCTCGTTGAATTGTTCTGCATTAACATGTACATGTGTGTCAAATAACATTATTTTTCTTCCTTTCTAGCACTATTTTATAAAAAAATGAAAGTTTTATGTTTCACATTTAGGTAACAAAAAGATTACAAAGGAGCCTATATGCCCAACAAGTAAAAATAGACCTAATAATCAAAACCTGTATAATTTACTTTCTCCAAAAACATAAAGAAAAAAACATAAAAATGTTTCATATGAAACACCTTTATGTTTTCGTGGGTTTATTTCACCTTTGAACCATTTGGAATCGATGAATCTATTGTAGCGACTGAGAGCACACCATCCTGGCTGCCCGCCAATATCATCCCTTGAGAGAGCTCTCCACGAAGTTTAACAGGTTTCAAATTCGTTACGCATATCACTTTTTTGCCTACTAAATCTTCAGGTTTATAGTGCTGAGCAATTCCTGATACGACTTGCCGTTTCTCATAACCTAAATCAAGCTGCAGTTTAAGAAGCTTATCCGCTTTCTTTACCGGCTCCACTTCCATGACCTGAGCAACACGAAGCTCTACTTTTGTAAAGTCATCAATGGTGATTTCATCAACCTCTGGAATCGTCTCTTCCACTTTTTCCTCGGCCTCAGGGGCTCCACCCTGCATTTGTTCTTTAATATATAAAACTTCCTCTTCCATATCCAAACGGGGGAAGATCGGCTCACCCTTCAAAACTTTTGTTTCAGCAGGAATTTGACCGAACTCCGCTAAGCTATCCCATGATTTTAAAGCATTATCTTTGATGCTAAGCTGAGCAAAGATTTTTTCCGGTGTTTGCGTCAAGAAAGGCTTTAAAAGAATTGCCGTCCTGCGTAATGACTCCGCCAAATGAACCATGACACTGGCAAGGTCTTCTTTCCTTGATTCATCTTTAGCAAGAGTCCATGGCTGGGTTTCATCAATGAATTTATTAGTTCTGCTCACGAGTTGCCAAATGGATGTGAGTGCAACTGAAAATTCCATGTTTTCCATGGCTTCCTCATACTTGCCTACCGTGCTTTGGTTCATTTCAACCAAAGCTTTTTCGAATTCGCCATTTGATCCTTCGTAATTTGGAATAACACCATCAAAGTACTTATTGACCATTGCCACTGTTCTATTTAATAAATTCCCTAAATCATTTGCGAGGTCAAAATTGATCCGTTCTACAAACCCTTCCGGTGTAAATACTCCATCAGAACCAAATGGGACTTCACGCAATAAGTAATACCGTAAAGAATCCAAACCATAACGATCAATCAATGTAACGGGATCCACTACATTCCCTTTTGATTTGGACATTTTACCATCTTTCATGAGAAGCCAGCCATGTGCAAAGACTTTCTTAGGAAGCGGTACGTCAAGAGCCATTAACATAATCGGCCAATAAATTGTATGGAAACGGACAATTTCCTTTCCGACAAGATGTACATCCGCAGGCCAATAATTCAGGTATTTAGAGTCATTATCCGTTCCATACCCTAATGCCGTTATATAGTTAGTCAATGCATCAATCCATACATAAATAACGTGCTTTGGATCTCCTGGCACCTTGATGCCCCAATCGAAAGTAGTACGTGAAACGGCCAAATCTTCCAATCCAGGTTTGATGAAGTTATTGATCATTTCGTTTTTGCGGGATTCCGGTTGAATGAAATCCGGATTTTCCTCATAAAACTTCAGTAATCGATCCGCATATTTACTCATCTTAAAGAAATAAGACTCTTCTTTCACCTTTTCAACAGGTCTGCCGCAATCTGGACAGTTTCCATTGCTTTCTTCCACCTGACGATCCGTGAAGAAAGATTCACAAGGTGTACAATACCATCCTTCATATTGATCCAAGTATATATCACCCTGGTCCAATAGCCTTTTAAAGATCTTGGCTACAACCTCTTTATGGCGATCTTCTGTCGTCCTAATGAAATCATCATAAGAAATATCAAGTTTTTCCCAGAGCTCTTTAATCCCTGATACGATATTATCTACATATTGCTGTGGAGTGATTCCTTCTTCAGCTGCTTTACGCTGGATTTTTTGACCATGTTCATCAGTGCCTGTTAAATACATGACATCAAAACCACGCATCCTTTTATAACGAGCCATGGCATCACCTGCCACTGTCGTATATGCGTGCCCTATATGTAAATTACCACTCGGATAATATATGGGTGTCGTGATATAGAATGTTTTTAATTTTTCTTGCACTTCGTTCCCTCCTCATCTTTTGCAAAACCGCTTTAGGACTGCCCAAAGCCATAAGACTATATATTTAAGCTATTATCTCTATTTTAACGCTATATACGATTCTACGCGACAATAATCACTAATCAACATGTTAATAGAATAAAAAATAATATAAGTAAATGTCATTTTAAAAATAAGGGTTCACGATGTGAGCTTCCCTTATGTCAGCATTACCTCTTACCTCAACAAAATATACCTAAAATTCTTTTTTTGTGCAACAACTCACAAATTTGAAAATATTCCTGGAAAATTATCCTTAATTCAGAACTTTTGTTTTGAAACTAAATTGCATTTAATCATATAATAAAGATGGAGAGATACATGCACACTTTGTCGAATTGTGGTGAATTGAGTAATTATTTGCAGCCTATTATTTCTTGAATTATAAAGACATAAACATTTTTTTCTCTTTAAAAGTCTTTTTTTCATCGGAATGCAGCCGCTTTCTTTTTTACAAAAAAATGAAAATAAATCATTGACGGATTTGGGAATGGCTGGTATTATAAATTTATAAAAAAATTTGTCGAATATTGGCGAAAAAAATAGAAATAGGGTACTAGATTGTAACTGAGAGGAGAATTTTAAAATGAAATCTACAGGTATTGTTCGTAAAGTTGATGAGTTAGGCCGGGTGGTTATTCCAATCGAACTTCGTCGTACATTGGGTATCGCTGAGAAAGACGCTCTTGAGATCTATGTTGATGACGAACGCATCATCTTGAAAAAATACAAACCAAACATGACTTGCCAAGTTACAGGTGAAGTTTCCGATAATAACCTTACACTTGCTAATGGTAAATTGATTCTTAGTCGTGAAGGTGCTGAATTACTTATCCAAGAAATTCAACAAAACTTCACTGCTTCTAAATAAATGATATAAATAAAAAAACTTCCGATCTTCGGAAGTTTTTTTATGCTTATTTATCGTTATAATTATTATTGTATATCAATGTGATACGCTTGATATACATCGCGTTTTTGTATATTGCGATCTTTTGCGACCTGCTTGATTGCGTCCTTTGAATTGAGCTGCTTGTTTTCTATATAATGATTAACATGACCGACTAAATCAAGTGCCGCCCACCAAGCTTCCTCAGATTCATCCTCAGTCAATTGTCCACCTTCTATTATTAAACAGAACTCACCGCGAATCTCGGATTCCATCGCCCACGTCAATGCTTCACTTACCGTCCCTCGAATGAACTCTTCAAATTTCTTAGTTAATTCGCGACATAATACTATTCGACGGTCACCTAAAATTTCATGCATATGTTTCAATGTTTCTTTTAATCGATGTGGCGATTCATAAACGATCCATGTGGATTCCATTTTTTTTAACTTTTCCAGCTCCTGCTTTTTTTCTTTTGCTCCCCGTTGTAAAAAGCCATAAAAGTAAAAAGGCTGTGGAATGAGCCCAGATGCAATCAATGCAGTTAATGCAGCATTGGCACCTGGCAACGGAATGACTTTAAACTGTTCAGCAATGGCATCTTTGACCAGTTCATATCCCGGATCGGATATCGTTGGCAAGCCAGCATCACTTACCAATGCGATGACCTCTCCTGATCGAAGCCGCTCGAGCATCTGTTTCCCGCTATATTCTTTATTATGTTCATGGTAACTGACGATAGGTGTCGAAATTTCAAAGTAGTTGCATAATTTCTTCGTATTTCGTGTGTCCTCAGCTGCAATGACATCCGCTTCCTTTAAGATTCTTAAAGCCCGAAAGCTCATATCTTCAAGGTTTCCTATCGGTGTAGGAACCAGATATAGAGCTGGCTCCAATCCTTCTTTTTCAAAACTCTTTTGTTGCCACATATCATGCATCCTCCTTTGCCATCCACTTTTGCTTTTGTTTTCTTGTTAATTGCTTAAACTTATATTCAGCCCGCATGGCCAATGTCTGTGTTTCAAATATTTCATGATGAATCAGTTCAACCGGGGTCCGTCCTCGGGTATACTTTGCCCCCCTGCCTTGATTATGAGCATCAATCCTACGATCCAAGTCATTTGTATACCCAGCATAATAGCTGCCGTCCTTGCATTTTAAAACATAAAAATAGTGCTTATTCCTCTCCATATAAAATCCTTTTTATTTCCGGATTATAATCATTTTGGTCGTTATACACAACAAGAGGAGGTAAAATCTTCAAATCAGGGTTGCCGTCCTTTATTCCTTCAATTAGAATCGTATTTGCTTCTTTCGAACTTTTTGGATAAACGAATTGCAATCGCTTCGGTTCAATCCTGTACATCCTCATTAATCGCAGGATATCCATCAGACGGCCCGGCCTATGAACGAATGCCGCTTTTCCACCTTGACGCAGCAACTGGCTTGAGATACGCATGACGTCCTCAAGATTACACATTATTTCATGACGGGCAATTGCAAAATGCTCATTTTTATTCATTTCCTCAATTGATGGCGTCGGGAAATAGGGTGGATTGCAAGTAACCACGTCATACTTGCTGTATCCTATCTGCTTCGGAATCTCTTTTATATCCCCATGAATCATTTCGATCCGGGAGGATACGCCATTATAGTCCATGCTCCTCTTGGCCATGTCATATAACCGCTCTTGAATCTCAACACCCGTAATTGTCCCTTTCGTTCTTGTACTCAGCAGCAAGGGGATGACCCCATTCCCTGAGCAAAGATCTACGATTTTCCCTTTTTGGATCGGAACATTTACGAACCTTGATAATAAAACGGCATCTAATGAAAAAGAGAATACTGATGGGCTCTGGATGATCCTTAAATTCTCAGCCAATAGATAATCCAGGCGTTCATCTCCTTTAAGTTCTACCATTGCTGTTACCCTCCTAATTATGTATGGAAAACGATGTTTAGGGTCCATGCTTCGACATTCGTATCGTAAAAAAAGGGATCTGACTCATAGTATGCGTCAGACCCCGAATCACTATATATTGTAAACGGTCTATCTATCACGTAAAAGAGATGGAACATCTTTTATATTATTCCATTATCACTTTTTGTTTAAAAAAGATAAACAGAACAGGCAATCTCCTTCTTTTCGTAAACTGCCAAAATGCAGATTGCAAATATGGAAGCCTTCTTGATAGATACGGGCTAGATTATCATAGCCTTCCCCGATATCCATAACCTTGTCCGTACTAGCAGTACGGTTTTTCACTTTTTGTTTAACCTTCACTGCAGCAGGCGCACTTTCGACTTCCACAAGGCCTAACCGATGACGCAAGTGTTCGTTCTCCAGCTTGAGCGACTGATTTTCCTCAAGGATTTCAGCTAAGTTCTGCTTCAATTCTCCAAGCTGCTTATATAATTGGCCTATCTGGGTTTCCATATTGGTCACCGACTCAAAAATATCTTTCTTATCCACGCTCTCCCACCACCTTAATAATCTGTGGCTTGAATAGAAACGGCTCCCTCTTTTAGAATCTCATCAAGAGTATACTCTAATACTCTTTCCTGCTCGATTAGTTCAATCTGAAGTACGCGTTCTAGAATATTAAGCCCCACTACCTTGCCTTTGCCACCAGGCGTATTAATCATTTCACCTAAATCAGGAAGCATTTCCTTCGCACTTTCATACTCGTCATTTTCATATTTCAGACAGCACATCAATCGACCGCATAATCCTGAGATTTTTGTAGGGTTCAATGATAAATTCTGATCCTTCGCCATTTTGATGGAAACCGGTTCAAAATCTCCAAGAAATGTGGAGCAACAAAGCATTCTGCCACAAGGTCCAATGCCACCAAGCATCTTGGCCTCATCCCTTACCCCAATTTGGCGCAGTTCTATCCGAGTTCTGAATATGGCAGCTAAATCTTTGACTAAATCACGGAAATCCACGCGACCATCCGCTGTAAAATAAAACACGACCTTATTTCTGTCGAAAGTATATGACACATCAACCAGCTTCATATCCAGCTTATGCTCAACAACCTTTTGGCAACATATAGAGTAGGCCTCTTCTGCAGCCGCCTTGTTCTCATCAACAATCAGCTTATCTTTTGCATCAGCGACCCGAAGTACTTTTTTTAACGGCAGGACAACATCGTTTTCATCTACTTGTTTACGGGCTGTAACAACTTTACCGAATTCAACACCGCGGACAGTCTCCACTATTACAAAATCGTCCTTAGGAATAGCGAATTCACCCGGATCAAAGTAGTATATTTTGCCCGCCTTTTTAAAACGGACACCTACAACATCATACAAATCATGATCCCTCCTGCAAATTCAGCACAAGCTGTTCCATCAACAGCTGTGGATTCGTGTTGGACATCAGCTTCCGTTTTGCTTCCAAAATACAACCCATATTTTCAGCAAGGCGTCTTGGGGAAAGATGAAGAGCGTGAGTTTCAAATTCCTTCAGTTTATTTTGGAATACAACGAAGTCCTTTTTGTCCAACTGAATGTATAATAAATCCTTATATATAAGAAGTAACAAATCAAGACCTCTGTCAACCTGTTCTCTTTCTTTAAAGTGTGAAAACCAATCCGTCTGCAGGTACAACAATGCCTTCAAGGAATTAAGTTTTAACACTTCATATAATTTTACCACTATTTTTTGAGCTTGTACAAACCATTCATCATTGCTAAGCTCGATTCCAGCTTCCACATTCTGTGTTATATGTGCGATAACCGAGGCAAGCTGCGGTTCTAAATCCTGTTCTATCAGCTTCCGTTTCACATTCTCCGGGGATAATGGCTTGAACGAAATCACTTGGCATCTTGATAATATGGTCGGCAGAATCCTCTGAAGCTGTTCGGTCATCAATATTGCTACGGTATCGGCCGAAGGTTCTTCTAAAAATTTCAATAGACTGTTAGCTGCCCCCACTGACATTTTGTCCGCATCGGCAATCATATAAACCTTTCGATCCGCCTCTACGCTTTTTTTCGAAAATTCTTCTTGGAGCCCCTTAATTTGTTCTTTCTTTATTGAAAGACCGTCTCTTTCTATTAAATGGACATCAGGATGGTTCCCACTGGAAATCCGTTTGCAATTTCGGCAAAGTTCGCATGGCTTATAACCCGCTTTTGGTGCTTCACATAATAAGCTTTTGGCAAAGGTTTTGCTTATATCTTGCTTACCCGTCCCTTTTTCCCCTTCAAATAAATACGCATGAGCCACCCTGTTCTTCATTATGCTATTTTGCAGCATCATCATTACCTGCGGCTGAATTTGATTCATGTCCTGCCATGTTTTATCCAAAACCATCAACTCACTTAAGTATATAAATTAATCAGAAGACCTTTAATTTCACCTATCATTTCCAATATTTCAAGCGAGCTTTTCTCTTTATTAAGAATTTCCTCGCTTAACTCCACTAATCTTGCATCTATCGTTTCCACGGTTTTCAACGGCCGGCTCTGTCCATATTGGTTCCAGCTAGTGGATTGCTTCAGTTCCAGTCCATATTCAACCGCTTCTTTAACAAACCGTTTCACTAATGCTTTATATTTTGCCAGTTCCCTAAGAGTACGTGACCTTACTAAACGCTGTCCCGCCCATTCTATATCGCCTATCAAACGGTTTAATGTTTGGATTTGCATTTTTTGATCCTGTGTCTGGACCATTTGTTGAAATCTTCCATTCCCGATTTGAAACTGTTTGGCATCCTGGCGCGATTTATCCAGCTTAATAGGAGTATCATGGTTGATTTTCATAATGAACCTCCCTGCAGCTAACCGTTAGAATTGTAAAAAGTTTTCAACCGGCAGAACAAAAATGGTCGCACCGCCTACTTGAATCTCCACTGGGTAAGGTACATAGGACTCGGCATTCCCGCCCATCGGAGAAACCGGTGATACTAACTGGGATCGTGACTGGCAATTCTGTTTGATGATCTGGATGGCTTGGTCAACACGTTCATCCTCTGTGCCAATCATAAAAGTCGTATTACCTGATTTTAAAAACCCGCCAGTGCTGGCTAGCTTGGTTGTTCCGAAATTTTTTTCCACTAATTCATTTAGCAGGCGATGACTATCCTTGTCTTGAACGACAGCAATGATCATTTTCATTCTCATCATCCTCCGGTTACTCTGAATTTTTCCTAACTCCATTATAGCAACTAGTCTTTGCTTGGAATAGTATTCGGGTTGAATAATATGGAAACCTAATATTTAATTCCCTGTTTTATCCAGATAATTAAACAAACTTGCTTTCGCTTCTTCAAAAACTTCATCAACTGTCCGTCCTGCATCAATGATAATAAAACGGTCTTCCCATCTATTTATAATGGACTGATACCCCTCACAAACTTTTTTATGAAAGTCCAGGGCTTCAAGATCCAGCCGGTTCACTTCCCGTTCCCCATTGGCCTGGATACGTCTCAATCCTTCTTCTGGATCTATATCAAAAAAGAAAGTGGCATCGGGCATCATATCTCCAATTGCGAATTTATTGATACTGTAAACCTCTTCAATATCCAAACCCCTTGCATGGCCTTGGTAGGCTAACGAGCTATCTATAAATCGGTCACAGAGGACAATTCCCCCTCGTTCCAACTCCGGCATGACCACTTCCACTAAATGCTGACGTCTAGCCGCTGCATATAATAAGGCCTCTGTTCTCGAGTCCATAGCTGTATTATCCTTATTAAGGATCACTTCCCTAATCTGCTCCGAAATGGGGACTCCCCCTGGCTCACGCGTTAATAGGACTTTGTAGCCTTCTTGTTGCAGAGCCTTGCCAAGCATTTGGGTAATTGTTGTTTTCCCAGCACCCTCGGGCCCTTCCATTGTAATAAAAATACCACGTTTCATCGATGTACCTCCAAGGTTCTTTGTTTGTAGTATATCATTTTAACCAGCATGCCCGCTTTCATAAACGATCAACTCTCCGTTTGAAAGGGAGGAACCTCCATGAAACCTTGATCCCAGTTCAAGCAGTCTCTTCAAATTGGTAATATGATCTGTCGTAATCATTTCCCCGGACATAATTAATGGAATTCCTGGCGGATAAGGGATGACCATCTCGGCAGATACCTCTCCTACGGCTTCTCTCAATACAACCGGTCTCGATTTACTATGCTTCATGACGGAGTATGTAATTTCCAGAGCCGTAATCGAACTTCCAGCAAACCAGCTACCCACTTGATTCGCTTCGACGCTTCCAGTTCTGTCTTTAGTCGCACTTTTTATATTTTGAACGATTTCTTGAAAGGGAAAATCGATACTCGTTTTTAGTAAAGGTAAAATCATTAATAAATTATTAGGATCAGCTAATTCTGTAAAAATGCCTTCGGCTTCACATAGCTGCTGTAACTCAAACCCGCTTAAGCCATTTGTTGATTGAATGACTACTTTCAACGGGTCTGCTGAAGTACCTGGTGGCGCCTCTAACACCCTTACTGTTTGTAGGGCGCCCAATTCCCGTCTGAAATCTGATATCTTTTTAATAAGGGATTTTTTATCTTCTGATGTAAAAGCGGCTAAGTATGCTCTGGCTAAGTCGAGCGATCCCATAATTGGGTAAGACGGGCTGCTGGACTGAAGCATTTGTAAATAGAATGATACTTGCCCCACATCAACTAAGGATGAATTGACATGAAGATATGACCCCATCGTCATAGCCGGCAGTGTTTTATGTGCTGAATGGACAACGGCATCTGCCCCTGCGAAAATAGCTGTTTTAGGAAACGGACTTCCTAACTGAAAGTGAGCGCCATGTGCTTCGTCCACCAGCACCGGGATTCCCTTTTGATGTGCAAGTCTAACCAATTCCGTCAAGTCTTCACCAAGACCATAATAATTCGGGTAGGTTACAACGATGGCTTTAACATCTGGATTGGCACCCAAAGCTTCTTCAATTAATTTTGATCCTACACCACCAGCAATGCCCCATTCCTCATAAAAATCCGGCTGTAAAAAAATCGGCTGTACATTCGCTAACATCAACCCATGCAAAATTGATTTATGGCAATTTCTTTGGACAAGCACTTTATCACCTTCACGGCAGGTAGCAAGAATCATCGCAATGTTGCCTACGGTTGACCCATTAACCAGAAAGTAACTTTTCTTTACCCCATATAAATCAGCGAGCAGTTGCTCGGACTTTAAAATGGCGCCCTCTGGAGCATGAAGGTCATCTAAACCGCTTATCTCCGTGGCATCTATGCCAAGCAGGGGGTTATATATTGCTTCGCCCTTTTTACTAAAGACCCATCCATTTTTATGTCCTGGCACATGCAGGGATATTGGTCTTTTTTTATAAAGGGCACTCATTGCATCGAACAATGGTGTCTGTGATTGATTCATTTTTCTCTTCCCTCAAATCATAGTATTTTTTCATTTTATCAAATAAGTTCATATTTATCTCTTATTGCTCGACAGAAAGGCAATTATGTATCTTCGAACACTCTGTTTAAATACAGAAACGCAGCTTGTTACCAAGCATTCTTCTAAAGTACCAAAAAAAGAGTCAGAGAATAAAGAAACACTCCATTTCTTCATTCTCTGACTCTTTAACTTTTCTCAAACTATTTATTCATGAAAATATTTCAGGATTATTGATTTTTCTTAATTGCTTTAAGTAATATTTGTACTTTGGATCGTTCGTATCCGTCCCGATCATATCCCTTTCACATTCCTCACAAATAAAAGTCGTATATAGATGTATTCCCATCCCTTTTATTTGTTCACAAACCACGCACGATTCCCCTGCCGTTGTTTTGGTTGTTGTTGTCCCCAACATCTCCACCTCCATACCTGCATTCTCCCCAAAAACCATTGTTCACATACATTAATTTAAATAGTTTAAGAGAACCGGGGATGCTTTTAACAATGTATGATGAAGTTTTTCAATACGTGTATGTCTTTATAAAAGTTTCCATAATTGATAAACCCTTTATATCTAATGATTTTTCTTTTCATTCAACAAAAAAGACCAGCCGGATGGCTGATCTTATAAATGGCTTGGCGGCGTCCTACTCTCACAGGGGGAAACCCCCAACTACCATCGGCGCTGAAGAGCTTAACTGCCGT
>NZ_JAOPHO010000078.1:0-15324 GCF_033141925.1 Peribacillus sp. CSMR9 | reverse complement strand
GAGCCTACTAGGTTACTAAATACATCTGGAACCCGGTGGGCTACGAAATTCACTTGTTTGATAGAGTTATCTAGAGAATTATCCAAATGAGAGAATTGAGCCACGGCTTTACGTTTATTGTTTTTAATATTTTGTTTTAAGAAAGAAGAAGTTGTTTTAATGGCCGAACAATTCTTGGACTCTTTCACAGGGGCCTTGCCGGACCTTTCATCTTTCACAGATTGAATAATAATGGCCTTAGCTTTTTGCATCATATCCTTTTTTCTCTTCATATGAGCATAATCCATATAGTTAGAATATCCATCAACACTTTTTTCTTCGAGTTTCTTTGATACGTGAGCATTGACATCTGCTGTTGTTTGAATTGATTTATGTCCTAAGCGGTCCTGTACATCTTTTAAAATGGCTCCAGATTCTAGAAGTAAAACAGCGTGGGTAGGTCGTAAACCGTGAATGGTTATATGTTTTTTAATTCCTGCTTTTCTACAAATAAATGCGAATAAAGGCACTGTGTAAGGTGGATTTTGGATAGGGGAGACCATTTCCGCGTTCGAAAACAAGATTAGTTTCTCTATGATACCTTTCTGCCAATTTCAGTTTTATTTCCTTTTGCTTAATGACATGACGCGTTAACAGAAGCAAGACTTTCATCGATTAAAACTTTTCTATAAGATGTTTCAGTTTTATGTGGACCGAACATTTTATCAATATCGGGGATAATGGTACAGCTGAAATTACTATTTCAGGTGGAAATGTAACAGTATCAACTCATTTGACAAAGTACCGATTCAGGATAAAAATATTTTATTTGGTAAGGAATAATGACAACCTTTAAAGGCTGTTAATAATTGAAGATATCCAGGTCAACAGATTAGTAGTATTAGCAGTCAAAGAAAAAGAAAATGAAATAAATATTCGTTTAGCCCATGAAGGCGAAGTCCCTGACTTTTTAGCTACAAGAGCAATCACAGAAGGTGAAGAGGTCTATGTGACCATTAAGAATAGAGAAACGTGGAAGGTCGAAGCGGGAGCAGACATTCAGGCTGGTGTTCAAGTAGGGACTGACTGGTGAAGATGGGAAAATCGTTGAAGCTCTTGGAGAAAATGCACCGGCTATCATCGAATATTCTATAAATGCGGCAAAAGCCGGGGAAGTTGTTAGTTATGTCCGGAATGTAAAAGGCGGAGGAGAAGGTGTTCCGGGTCCGCAAGGTTCAAAAGGCGACAAGGGTGCTGATGGATTCCCGACGGAAGAACAGTGGAACGAATTAGTAGCGAGAGTAGAGAAACTAGAAGGATAAAGAGCAGGAATATTCCTGCTTTATCTTAATTTTTACTTTTAGTGAAGGTTTTAAAGAAACAATTCACTGTCCTTGACACTTCTTTCAACTGGTGAATTACTTTCATTAAAGGCTGTTTTTTTAATGAAGTAAATCTTTTTGTTTTTGGGTTCAATTTTGTAATTGGTAACCAAATGAAAATATTTGTTTTTTATGTGAATAAGTCGAAAATATATAAAGGTGAACAAAACCTTGTATATTTTCGACTTGATGCAAAAGTATCAGATTATCATTCACAACTGTACTTGAACTTAGGCTCTGTCTGAATATAAAAAGCATTTCTTACTTGTGCACTCCAATTTGCAAAGGCTGATCTCCATTCAGGAGTGCTAAAGAATTGATCTACAGTTTGAGTTTCAGAATGCCAAACTATAAATAGGTTGAGTGGGGCAATTCCTCCTGCCCAAATTCCATTATTTGCGTCAGTATCTTCTTCCCTTACTAATAATAAGGGTAGACCAAATTGAAAAGCCATTGAAGGTTCTACTTGTGAATAAACTGATCCTTCCCAGAACGGAGTGGATGGTGGAAGGGGTCCCTCATTGACGCCAACTGTCTTAATTTGAAAACGACGGAGGTTTACTGCCAACATTCCATAGCTTGATGAAACTAACCGACGAATATCGGTTAAAATGGATTCGGGATAACTTTCGCTTAAAGGTAATGTACGTGGAAAAAGCAAAGCATTCTCAATCTCAAAAATTAGACGGTTTAGAAACTGTTGTTGGTTATCATTTAAATGAGTTGTCGTACTTAAAAATATGGGAATACGATAAGCACGGTCAATACACTCTTGGTGTGCCGATCCTATTTTTGCTTCATCTTTGCGTAAAGAGCTATGCTCATTTTTACTCACTTTCACTTCATCCTTGCGTGAAGAGCTATCCTTTTTTTTGCTCACTTTCACTTCATCCTTGCGTGAAGAGCTATCCTTATTTTTACTCACTTTCTCATCTCCTTTTTTTAATACTATTTAGAAAAGGAATAAGCTAGCTTGGACATAGTTGCCTTGATGGCAACCTTTTAGCCTTTAAGGCTAGTATTTTATCTTTTGGTTCTTTCTTTTTCCCTTTTGTTTTGATTCACCTCGAGATTTCACCTAATTTACCACGCTCTATTTGGATACATTTGGTGCCACTGTTGCCAAGAACCATGAGGATGGTGCTGATGCCACTGTTGCCAAGGTACGTAAGGATGTTGTTGGTGCCACTGTTGCCAAGAACCATGAGGATAGTGCTGATGCCACTGCTGCCAAGGTACGTAAGGATGTTGTTGATGCCACTGTTCCCAAGTATTGTGAGGATGGTGCTGATGCCACTGTTCCCAAGGTACAAATGAGGAATGTGATTGTCCATTAGGCATTAAATTCACCTTCTTTTTTATTTATTCTTCATAGTTTATGTATTTTAGTTTTTAAAGAGCTTATCTCTACTAAATATAGGCGGTTTGCTGTTTTACAAATCAATTCTGATGTAGACTCAGAAAGCTTTGACCTATAGAGTTATCCGAAATTAATGATTGAAGAAATTGGAAAAATGAGGGAGAGGTTAAAAACCTTCTTCATACCGGGTGCTTTAGTTCCATTGTGTGCACTAAAGAAGTCCACAATAATAAGTGTTTTTTTTATTTGTTCAAAAACAACATCATGTTTATCAAAGACTAACTTAAAAAATGAAGGGATGTTTTGAAATGGCAAATTTAAAACGTAACATCATCGAATTGGTAAAAGAAGTGAAGGAAGGTGAAATTGAAACCGTAAAGTATCTCACACCTGTAAGGATAATCCCTTCTCATTAGTGAAGGGATGGATTTGATATTTGTACCTTGTTTAAGGTAAAGGGAATTGATACTGATATTATTCGTGAAGACTTGCTGGAAGAGATGGAGTGAAACATAATGCCTTTCATGATGCTACGGTAATTAAGGACTATTATGAGGAAATAATTAATCGGAGCTTAAAAAAAGATGACCCCGGATTACATTGCCGAAGTCATCTTATAGCAGCCTTGAATCTTTAATTAAGCTGTCTACTTTTGATCATACAGTTCACAAACAACAGTCGGTTTTTTTTATTTTTTAAAGTCGACCAACTTTTTTCAAGTTTATTATAATAGAAACAGTGAGATAATGCCCAAGTATTACTAACGACAGCCACTGGTCCTGCAATTTGCCAATACTTTTTTCGCTGTTGCCCAAGAAATTACTTTCCCTGCTACTAATGAACTACCACTAAATGCAGAAATAATCCAACCAACCCTGGTTCCATTCTCAGTACCTCTAATAGAATCCACATTATTTGCATATGTGTTAAAAGGTTTAGAACTCGCTAATTTAGCAGTTTTATTTGGTTCCTTTAGATAACGAGCAGTACCTATACCAGTAGTGAAATTCTTAGTGTAACTAATGTTCAATACTGTAATCATTGATTTGTTACCACTTGTAGAAGTAAATGGATAAAAACCACTGACTTCTTCCTGTGTTTCAGGTTCTGGTATTTCTTCGAAAAGAATTACATCTTGATCTACTATTTTATCGTTAGTAAGAGTTGTTGAAAAGTCTTGTATAAGTTCATGGTTGTCTTCATTATAAACTTTTGTGTGTAATTGTTTCCGTTGTTTCTATATACCGTGTTTGAACACCCAAGATTGTCAATATGTACTCAGATTTTTCTTCAGTATCCGTAATAATCTCCATATCATCTTCAGGTATAATTGTTGAACAGAGATTGCTAATGCTGTGTTACTCGGAATAAAGAATGCTAGACTTCCTAAAAGTAGGATAAAGCTCATTAAAATTAATGTTATTTTCATCTTTTTTTTAAAATATCCCTTTTTATGTTTATTTAGTTAGGTAATGTGTCTTAGACTAAAATACTATTGATCTATTTTAAAGGAAATAAATACATAACAGTAAAAAAATAGAATTAAAGAAAAAGTGAAAAATGTTAGAATTCCAATTAAAAAATGAGCGTATAGTGCAAAAATCATTGAAAGGCTTGATAGTGCACTGATTAAGAAAATGTTCACCCTATGCTTATTTTTATAAAACAAACTAAAAATAATTGATAAAAAAAACAATATACTGGCCAAATAAAATACAAAATCCGCCGGGTAACTTTTTTGGTACCGGACAACATACCAATAAAGAAGTACAACAAAAAATATTTTTACAAACTTGAACACAAAATCTCTCCTTCTATGTATTTCATAAGTATGAATTATTATCTTTTTCGTAAAAAATGGTCTTTTGATTTCTTTTGAAAATCACTATTAATTCCATATAACCCATAATTAAGAAATGAGATTAATGGTAAATATAACATATATTCCTGTTAGGGAAGGTACTCTATATATCTGTACATAACAAATACACTAGACATTATATTGAATTGATTGAATTTTTTGAACATAAAAAAAAGTCAAATCTTAAGCTGTATTCCTAATTCGATCTACTATAGTCAGGTGGGCTTTCTATTTTACTAATCGTCCAAAGTTCTTCAACTGTTTTATTCTGACCACCAACTAAAAGTAAAAAGGTGAAATAACCTAAAAGAAATTTGCATACAGGTTATAGAAAACCCTGTTAAATAAGCCTTTATGTATCTATCTAAAAAAAAACGAAAGTCGAAGATATGTTCCGCACACAAGTTCACCCATGGGAACGCGAACAATATATGTCAATGTATTAATATTTTCAAAGCCTTGGTATTACTGAGTTTCTCAGTTACCAAGGCTTTTTTTTATTTTAATGATATGAGAGTGAACAAATTGATTGACCACTTGTCATACTATGTTGAGGCATAATCCATATATTTTGAATATCCATCAACACTTTTTTCTTCGAGTTTTCTTTGACCGTGAGCATAGACAGCTGCTGTTGTTTGAATTGATTTTGTAGCGCGCAACCCTGTGTCATGGGTAGCATTCAGGGCGCAACTAATTTCTGGAGCAGCCTGTAACTACCCCCATTGGATTAACACCACGAGTTCCGCCATCGCCTATATTTTTTGGTTTAAATTTGCCCAATCTTAAATAATTCACCAGCATACCATAATACCATGTTCTAAAAAACAAATGGTTTTATTATAAGGAGAAGAATATTATGGGGAGGGACTCGAAAAGGGAGTTATGTAGTGAATTTGCAAGGATTCTTGACGGTGATGCAAGTTTAATTAATGGAGTATGTTTAGTTCAAAGATTTAGAGACATCCCCTTTAGAATACTTGGAAGGAGAACTAATTCACCGTTAGTAAACCCTCAATTTTTCAGCTTTGAGAATTTAGATAGTAAAGGAAATGCACTAAATCTAGGGGAAACAGTACTACTCCAAGAAGAGGTAAATCCATTGTTAACAGAATTAAGAAAAAGGGATATTATTGTAACAGCAGTTCATAATCACTGGTTGTTTGAAAATCCTAGAGCCATGTATATGCATTTTGAATCAATCGAACCACCACTGGAATTTGCTCGGAAAATTCGAGAAGCATTCAAAGTCTTAAGAGATTAAGTTGAAAAAAATTTAATCAGTAGATGATATAAGTTAATGTCTTATGCAACAGGTGTTTCGTTCTAGATTCAAAAGACCGTTTGAAGTGTGCCCTTTATAAAGGACATTTTAAAAAAAGCTAGGCAACTTGAAGGAGATGCTGTCTGTATTTTTCAGGCGGCATCCTTTTTAGGTTCCATTGTCCTCGATAATGGTTGTAATAGATCATATAACTTTTTACTGATGGAGGAGTGAATGAATAATGCCTGGGCACTATAACTTTGAAAGGAGTGTGCTAATGAAAAAAGAAAATCGCTCATCTGTTGAACCTACAATTGCAGAAGGAATTAATACAGAAGATGAATTGAAAAGAGATGCTACTAAAGAAGAGATTGACAAAGGCGATTACACGGAAGTAACTACTTTGTCTTTTGATGAGAACGATCCTAGTTAAACACCGTTTCCCGCGGTGTTTTTATTTTGGGTAAGAAAGGTGAGTTCCTAAAGATTCGAAGAGTTAGGACTTTAGATTTATTTAACCAGGCCTCTAAATTAATTAATGTTGCTTTCATGGCAAATCCTATGTTTAGTCAGCCAAGGAGCCCATATGCTGAAGAACTGTTCGACACAATTATGGATGAATATTTGGATCTGGAAGGTGACCCATCCGGACTACCTGAATTCACGGCCAAAAGGATGAATCTTCCTTAAGAAGATAATATGGTTAAGGTAGCAATCCTGGGAAGATATCCAAGCGACTAATAAGCCTATTCCATATGATCGACTAGAAAATAAAACATGTTTAGGTGCAATTGATTTCTCATTCATAAAAGACTTTACAGCATGCGGTGTTTTATTTAAGGATGGTGAAAATTATATATGGGAAAGCCATCAGTTTGCAAGACGTGATTTTATCAAAGAAGCAAAATTAAAACCTCCAATATTTGAGTGGGAAGAGGATGGGTTGATTACATTATTGGATGAACCCGTTATTGATATCAGTTATATGGTCAATTACTTTTGTGAAATGAGAGAGAAATACGGGCTAAATACTATTGTTGGAGATACGTTCCGTCTGGATATTGTAAAACAAGCATTAGAAGAAGCGGGGTTCAAAGTTTTATATATACAAAACCCTCATGCAATCTATGCAAAACTTGCTCCTAGAATTGAAATCCAGTTTGCCTAAAAACGTATTATTTTTGGAGATAATCCATGAGGTGAACACAAATAACATTGTTGTAAAAGTTAAAAATGATGGAAGTAAAGACTTTGTCAAAAAAGATGAAGTTAGAAGAAAGACAGATGGATTTTCAGCTTTTGTCTGCGCTCTGTGGCAAGCTGATCAAATACTAGTTGATGATGTGGACTTTTTAGTGGGTGATATAGAATATTAATAGGCTCTGTAAAAGGATGTTGTTAATTATCTTGTTGAACTTTCGGGGTAGGTTAGTTGCATAATGGATCTGGAAAACTAAAGAAATTATACTCTTAAACATAAACTGAATTCATCGGAGGAGAAATATGGAATTATTTGTTGGGATAGCTCTTATACTTATTGTATTTTTTTCTTCAAGTATTATTGAAAAAAGATTAAAGAATATAGAAAAACAAAACAATCGTGTAATAGAAATTTTAGAAGAAATTAGAGATAAGAAATAAATGTTCTTTAACTAACAGTTTTCTCTTATGGCACAAACGGGGCAGGTTAGTGGAAGAAGGAAATTCCAATCTCTGAATTTTTCTTCATAGTATTAACTCTCAATTCATACAATTTATAATCTTCAAAATTATGTAATGGGAGTGGAATACATGGGATCTAGAGAGTTAACAGGACGAGTAATTTTCAAAGGAGACCCTGGCTATAAAGAAGCCATTAAGAATTGGAACCCTTATGTTGATACTTTGCCTCTTGTCTTTGTTTTTGCACAAAATACCCTCGATGTAAGTAATGCCATTAAATGGGCTCGTAAGAATAATGTACCCGTGCGTGTTAGAAGTGGTCGACATGCTCTTGATAAGAACCTCTCAGTAGTAAAGGGAGGAATTGTTATTGATGTAAGTGACATGCAAAAAGTTCACTTAAATAAAAAAAAGGCAATTGCAACCGTCCAAACAGGAATTCACGTAGGCCCGCTTGTAAAAGGATTAGCTCGAAAAGGTTTTATGGCTCCGTTTGGAGACAGTCCAACCGTTGGCATCGGAGGAATTACGATGGGCGGTGGATTTGGAGTGCTCTCACGATCGATTGGTCTTATAAGTGATAACCTCCTCGCACTGAAAACGGTGGATGCAAAAGGCAGGATTATTCAAGCAAATAAGGACTTAAATAAGGATTTATTTTGGGCTTCTAGAGGCGGAGGAGGAGGTAATTTTGGATATAATACCGAATACACGTTTAAAGTTCGTCGTGCCCCTAAAACTGCAACCGTCTTCAATATCATTTGGCCGTGGGAACAATTGGAAACGGTATTTAAAGCTTGGCAAAAATGGGCGCCGTTTGTTGACGAACGATTAGGGTGCATACTTGAGATTTTCAGCAAAGTAAATGGTTTGTGTCATGCAGAAGGAATTTTCCAGGGTTCAAAAAATGAGCTGATTAAATTATTGGAACCTTTAACAAATGTTGGAACACCAACACAAATAGTTATAGAAACATTATCCTATCCAGACGCTATAGATTTCTTAGACCCTGATGAACCAATCCCTGGTAGATCTGATCAGAATGTTAAATTCTCCTCGGCTTGGGGACTTAATCTTTGGACGGAAAGACCTATTTTCATCATGAGACAATTTTTGGAAGAAGCCACTGGGACAGAATCCAATTTCTTTTTTATAAATTGGGGTGGTGCTTTAAGCAGGGTACCTAGCAACAAAACAGCCTTCTTTTGGCGTGATCCATTGTTTTATGTGGAATGGACTGCTAGTTGGGAAAATAAATCACAAGAAGCTATGAATCTTGCATCAGTTGAAAGAGTACGTCAGCTGATAAAACCATATGTAACCGGTTCATATGTTAATGTTCCAGACCAAAATATTGAAAATTTTGGAGAAGCATATTACGGCTCAAACTTTGCAAGGCTTCAAAAAGTAAAGGCGAAATATGATCCCAAAAATTTATTTCATTTTCCACAGAGCATACCACCATCTTTTTAAATAGTTTATTCGTTGTGTAAAACAAGATAAAATCCCTGCGTCTTGAACTGCACCTCATTTGTTAGACACCATCTAACAAATGAGGTGCAGTTTTTGTTCTCTTTTTATTCGGAAATCAGCATTTATGGAATAACAAAGCCTTTTTAAAAAGGAGGTGAGATATTGGGAAAGGTGAAATTAAAAGGCATGAGCCCAGTAGATTACCGGGTTCATGCCCTCAAGGCTGCCTAATTAAATAAAGTGTCTAACTTTTTGAGTTCACTACAATTAGGGTGGTTTTTATGAAAAGGAATATAAAAGGAGACTGTCTCATATTTCGTTTTTGGCTTAGAGCCATCTCTTTTATCCATATGTTGAATCAAATCCTGTAAGTTTATTAGCATTCGGATAGTCTTTTGCATATTTGATCGCCCAATTTGCTGCTTTTTTTGCTTTATCGGAATCATTAATTCGAATTATTTTTGTATTATCATACCATTTAAACTAAGTACTAAGACTAAGATTTTTAGGATGAAATTTTTCATTTTTAATAGAAACAAAGTTTGTGCTTGAAACTACAATCCCTGCATTACCCACAAAACCACTATTTGATGAGCTATTAGTGATTAATAGATCACCAGCTTTCGTTTTTATTTTAGAACCAGGATATTAATAAGTAGATGATGTTGCTGCTGTTGCGAATGTTGTTCTTTACAGTGGGCTTGTTTGGGTCATGTTAGAAACAATATTGCCTTCCAATATATTATCTTCTATAGAAGTTAAGGCTTTATTATCTTTAGTCGTAGTTAATCCATAATCCTCTAATTCTTCAATGTCAGAGTCTGGAGTTAAAATATCTACTTCGTCTTTAATAAGAGTTTCTTGTTGGGAATTTTCTTCAGATAATAATTCGGAATATTCTTCGTACGTCAAATCATTATCCATTACCTCAGTATTTTGTAATGACTGAAACTCCTCCAGTGATAATATGAAATTTTCATCAGAAGCGGAAGCAGATTGATGAAAGAAAGATAATACAAATAATATCGAAAACATTGAAACTATAAAAAACTTAAATTTACTAAAAACCATATCTTCCATTTATTGTAATTCATGATGTTACTGTAATATAATAAACAAAAAGAAAGGATTTAGGAAAAAAATGAGGGAAAAAATATATTTTTTTGTGATAATTGTAATTTTAGTCTTGGGAGGAATTTTTATTTATAACTCCCTAAAGGGTGATAAAACTGTATTGAAAGAAACAGAGAAAGCCGTATATAATTATGTAGTTAATACTGAAGGAAATAAGGATGAAGACATAATATCTATTGAACCTTATTACAGTTGGTTAGAGAAACCAAAGAATGCTTACAGTGCATATGTTATTTTCAAAGATAGACCTAATGAAAAGGTTGAATATTCATATATAAGAGACAAAGAAAAAAAGGAAGTCTTCCGTGTGAAATAGATAAAGGAATCCATATTGCATCCTCCAATTGTAAGGCATTAACTAACAATTGGAGGATGCAATTTTTCATTTGAAGATTCTGCCTACAGAATGATTTGTAAAACATTGTCTCTTTTCACATCTTAAGTTTTTCCATACAGCATTAGAATGTAGTTTAACTTCCATAATACTAATTCTAAGTATCTATATAACAATTAGAAAAGTAAGTTAAAAGGTTCTTGTTGTTATTTCATCGATAAGGAAAAGCCCTTCTCGTTTTTTTGAGAGAGGCATGTTTTTGTTTTAAAAAGGTCTTAAATTTTAGGTCTAACCTTCTTAACTAACTCCGTAATATCAATATCTTCATTATAAAGCACCTGATCTATTCGGAAATCCTCACTAGCTGCGTAGCTTTTTTAATCTGCTGAATCCATTCATATGCGGCAACGGCAGCTGTCCAATCTGGATCTTTTTTAAAGTCTGAGTCTAAGATAGGGGAGCTTCCACTCTGCAAGAAATTAGTTTCTCTTGAATGTAAGTGGACCTTGATATTTATGTTCAACCCTAAATACCTCCTGGAGTTAGCATAGTTTCATGGACACATGTTAGTTATGTCCTTACTTCTTCATTTGCCTCTTTTCAATATATATCCAACTATAATAGAACAGCCAGAAGACCAAGGGTACTAAAAGTACATAAGGTTTAAATTCATTTGAATGATGATATTGATATATTATTAAAATTATTCCTATAATCAATGCCGGCAGTAAAAGAATAAAATATTTTTTCTTATGCAATTTACCTCTCACCAGTACTTCGTTTTGTCATTCAAAACACTCCTCTCTAAAAATGCAATCAATCCATATATTAACATAAATTCGCTATGAAAAAATGACCACATTCTGACCACCAAATAAAAATAAAAAGGTGAAATAACCTAAAAAGAATTTGTATACAGGTTATAGAAAACCTTGTTAAATAAGCCTTTATGTATCTTTTTGAAAAAAACGAAAGTCGAAGATTTGTTCCGTACACAAGTTCACCTATGGGAATGCGAACAATATATGTAAATGTATTAGTAGTTTCAAAGCATTGGTCACACTTTTTCCTCGAGTTTCTTTGACACGTGAGCATAGACATATGCTGTTGTTTGAATTGATTTTCCAGCGCGCAACCCTGTGCCATGGGTATCATCCAGGGTGCAACTGATTTCTGGAGCTGCCTGTAACTAACTCCCATTGGATTAACACCACGAGTTCCACCACCGCCAAGATTTTGGGTTTGAATTTGCCCAATTGGATTTAAAACTTACAAAAACTAAAAAACTTAGATTCCATAATAGTGGGTATGGAACCTACAGGACATTACTGGATTAACCTATCAAAATGGCTGGTTAAACAAAACACGAGGTAGTTACTGTGAATCCCCACTTAGTAAAAAGGAATAATGAGAATCGTGACAATACTCAATCGAAAAGTGCCAGGGACGGCGTGGAGATGTGCATCATGTGGTCAAATGTGGAGTGAAAACTGACTCCTTTATTTAACTATGCCTTCACGAAGCCAAAAAGATCTGATCGCATTTCAATTACCCGGAAACCCAATTACAAGGGTTATGAAATCCTGCGAACAAGTGAGCATTCGAGAGATATTTGTATCAAATTGACGGAGTTTAATAAGAGCTGAAATCCCATATAATATAAGGTGCTTTTGTGAAAATAAACAGATTAAATGGAAAAAAGTTGATTTTAAATCATATTGTGGGTTAAAAGGTATATGAGCTGCCTTCGAGGGGATGAACCGGTGCATCAGTTTACTGTATGGTATTTTTTTGTACTCTTCCTATTTTAATTATAGCATATAAAAAATGGACAATATAGACTATTTATTCCCATTTACTACTGGTAAAATCAATAGAACATTAATGGTTAGGAGAGATGTAGAATGAGTTCTTTGGCTCTCGGTTTTCAGGAAATAGAAAAAACACAGCTTTTGCTCGTTGGCGGAAAAGGGTTAAATTTAGGGGAATTGTAAAAAATTGAAGGAATACAAGTACCAGAAGGATTTTGTGTTACAACAGTGGGATATCAAGAAGCCATCGAACAAAACGAAACGTATCATGCTTTGTTGGATCGACTCACAATGTTAAAAGTAGAAGAACGAGAGCAAATTGGTGAAATCAGCAGGAGGATTCGACAAATCATTATGGAAGTAGAAATTCCTTCCGATGTTGTGAAAGCAGTTACTCACTATCTCTCCCAGTTTGGCGAGGAACATGCTTATGCAGTGCGTTCTAGTGCGACTGCTGAAGATCTACCACATGCCTCTTTTGCCGGTCAACAAGACACCTATTTAAATATTATCGGCGTCGATGCCATCATGCAGCATATCAGCAAATGTTGGGCTTCCCTGTTTACGGATCGCGCGGTAATCTACCGTATGCAAAATGGATTTGACCACAGTCAAGTTTATTTATCCGTTATCGTTCAAAGGATGGTTTTTCCACAGGCTTCAGGGATTTTATTTACCGCTGATCCGATTACTTCCAACCGAAAGCTGCTATCCATCGATGCCAGTTTTGGACTTGGAGAAGCACTGGTCTCTGGCTTGGTATCTGCCGATTGTTATCAAGTACAGGAAGGGGAGATCGTCAATAAGAGGATCGCAACCAAAAAATTGGCTATCTATGGACTAGAAGAAGGCGGAACAGAGACCCAGCAGATCGATCCCGATCAGCAAAAGACGCAAACACTTACTGAACAACAAATTTTACAACTGGCACGCATCGGAAGACAGATCGAAGCTTATTTTGGTTGCCCGCAAGATATCGAATGGGGTTTGGTTAATGATACATTTTATATTGTCCAGAGTCGGCCAATCACTACTTTATACCCGATCCCTGAAGCGAATGATCAAGAAAATCACGTTTACGTATCTGTCGGTCATCAACAAATGATGACCGATCCCATGAATCCACTGGGATTGTCTTTTTTCCTGTTAACGACTAATGCACCCATGCGTAAAGCTGGTGGAAGGTTGTTTGTTGATGTCACACATATGCTGGCTTCACCTAGCAGCAGAAAAATGTTATTAGATGGCATGGGACAACACGATCCGCTCATGAAAGACGCACTCATTACCATAATAGAGCGAGGAGATTTCATAAAATCTTTACCAAATGATAGGCAAGAACAGAGTTCCGGTAAAAGCAATAAAGGTGTGTCGTCTGCGGATTCTAGGGGACAAATCGAAAACGACCCGACCATCGTTTCTGATTTGATTAAGAGCAGTCAAACATCGATAGAAGAGTTAAAACAAAACATCCAAACGAAATCAGGATCAGATTTATTTGATTTTATTCTGGAAGATATCCAAGAATTAAAGAAGATTTTATTTGACCCACAAAGTTCAGCTGTGTTTATGGCTGCTATGGATGCTTCATCATGGATCAATGAAAAAATGAACGAGTGGTTAGGTGAAAAAAACGCAGCAGATACGCTTTCTCAGTCTGTACCAAACAATATTACTTCGGAAATGGGTCTGGCGCTATTGGATGTCGCAGATGTGATTCGTCCTTATCCAGAAGTAATTGATTATTTACAACATGTAAAAGATGATAACTTTTTGGATGAACTGGTTAAGTTTGATGGTGGACAGGAAACCCAAGACGCTATCCATGATTATCTCAGCAAATACGGAATGCGATGTACCGGAGAAATCGATATTACTAAAACTCGTTGGAGCGAAAAACCAACTACACTTGTCCCTGTGATTCTTGGTAATATCAAAAACTTTGAGCCTAATGCCAGCAATCAGAAATTTGAGCAAGGGCAACAGGAAGCTTTGAAAAAAGAACAAGAGTTATTAGATCGATTGAAACAACTACCGGATGGTAAACGAAAAGCCGAAGAGACCAAACGAATGATCAGCCTAATCCGGAATTTCATCGGTTATCGAGAATATCCAAAATACGGCATGGTTAATCGCTACTTCGTTTATAAGCAGGCTTTGATGAAAGAAGCCGAACAGCTCGTACAAGCCAAAGTCATTCGTGAAAAAGAAGATATATACTACCTCACTTTTGAAGAACTTCATGAAGTCATACGCACAAATAAATTGGATTACCAGATCATCAGCAAACGAAGAGAAGAGTACAAATTCTATGAAAAACTAACTCCACCACGTGTTATCACGTCTGATGGTGAAATCATTGTAGGTGAGTACAAACGAGAAAATCTCCCAGCCGAAGCTATTGTAGGTCTGCCTGTTTCTTCCGGAGTTATTGAGGGACGTGCGCGTGTCATCTTAAACATGGAAGATGCTGATCTAGAAGAGGGAGATATATTGGTCACCTCCTTTACTGACCCTAGCTGGACACCATTGTTTGTATCCATAAAGGGCTTAGTCACCGAAGTTGGTGGACTGATGACCCATGGAGCAGTTATCGCACGTGAATATGGCTTACCAGCGGTTGTAGGGGTGGAAAATGCCACCAAGATAATAAGAGACGGGCAACGAATTCGCGTGCATGGAACAGAAGGGTATATCGAAATAATATAAGTGGTGAATACTTCCAGATTTAATCAGTAGTACCGCACCAGTGGTTACCAGAGCGGTGACTTACAATCTAACCATTGGGACCAAAAGTTGAAGCCAACTTTATCGGTGGTGCATACTTACAAATGATAGTTACCGATCCAACGCCACTCAAAACATCAATATGGCCGAATTTCCAAATGTGGAGATCGGCTTTATATATATAATTTTGTGAACGCTATAATTTAAACTAAATGGAGTGTTAGTTCCATAGGGAATAAAGGAAGACCACAATAAGTGGTCTCAGTTTGTAGACAAAAGGGGTTCGGAATTAAAAAATTCCGAACCCCTTTTTGAGATTCCCTTTGAATTTTTGCCT
>NZ_JAOPHO010000077.1:0-15531 GCF_033141925.1 Peribacillus sp. CSMR9 | reverse complement strand
AAGCGAGCATCTGGAGGGGAAATCAACCACAACTCACTACCTGGTAAATAGCAACAAAGTATGTGAAAACAGCCTATGAAAAAGAGCAATTTTACCGATACCAGAAGCTGCAGCACTAATTAGAACGTTCATTTATTCCTAGACAACTACATTACTATTTTACTTAATAAACATCTCTGTTAGTTAAATAACTTATCATATGGATTATTTCAGTTAGATACGTTTTTAGTCTCATAACCAGTGCTTTGGATACTGTCTTGTTTGAAATAAGTTATTATAGATCATTGATATAAAAACCAATAATATCGTACCTATTGCAATCGGAATAAGGAATCCCCATCCAGCTTGAGAATTAACAGCAACAAGGGCACTTGCTGCTGCGGGAGGATGAACAGTTTTTGTAAGAGTCATTATTAATAATACAATAGCTAATACTAGACCAATAATGAATAGGCTCTTACCTAATATGCTCCAAATAATAAGTGCTGAAATAGTAGAAATTAAATGTCCTCCAATAACGTTACGAGGTTGAGACAAGATACCTTTATGGGAACCGAATACGATTACACAACTTGCACCTAGAGGAGCTAATGCCATAGGATACCCTAAATAGACAGCTACAAAACTAATGATAATAATAGCAATGAGTCCACCTATAGCTGAAACAAAGGAATCAATATAATCAATTCTGTCTTTATCTCTAGCTTCGCCCTTCATTTTCTTTAAATACGCTTTTAAACTTATGTTTGGTTGATTATTCCAACTTTTCTCAAGATTTTTTTCAAAACCCATAATGTATGTTTCCCTCAAGCTTCCTAAATAATTTGATAAGAAAATTGACAGAGTTTCTGCCATAAAAGTTATTTTACAGGAAAGCAATGAATGTTTAAATATATATCTTGATTTTCTGTATTTTGTCAATTACGAAGTTTTCATCCTCTTTTCAACCTGCATTTACAAAAAAAAGGTAACAAAAAAGTCCCTATATTAACGCCGAGCAAAAGGCTCCTCGCCAAACCAAATAACTGACCACCATGAAAACTCTCCATCTATTTCTTTACATCTATTCCTTCAATTGTGAATTTCAAAAGATTTGCGTATCATGACAATTAACTTCTTCCACATTATGACGAACTATGAAGTTGGAAAACCTTTTGTCTTTAATGGGAATGAGTAAAGTTATATGTATTTATTTTGGGAATATATCGAAATATTATTATGATTCGGAAGAGGTTATTCAATCGACTTTTCATAAACTAAAAAAATCCTGGTAGAATTTCAATATCTACCAGAATTAATCATAGAAAAACATTTCCGTTCTGTTGCATTAACACAGCGTTTATACCTTTTTAACAAATTGGGATTTTAATTTCATCGCACCAAAACCATCAATCTTGCAATCAATATCATGATCTCCATCAACTAAGCGGATGCTTTTGACTTTTGTGCCCATTTTCAAGACGGATGAACTCCCCTTCACTTTAAGATCTTTGATTACCGTAACGGTGTCACCATCGTTCAAGGCATTTCCATTTGCATCTTTGATAATCTTTTGGTCACTATTTTCAGTTTCCGATTCAATCGTCCACTCATTGGCGCACTCTGGGCAAACAAAAAGACTTCCGTCTTCGTATGTATATTCTGAATTACATGCAGGGCAATTAGGAAAATCAGACATAAATTCACTTCCTCCATTCGTTATTGTCAATTCTAATATAATAATGGTTTACATACAACCGGTAATGTTTTTTGAGTTTTGCCCCTCCTATAGAACCTATAATGGTTTTACTATATACTTTTAAGAAAAGCTGGAAAGTGCGGTGAACCCTTTGTTTAAACTACTATTGATAGAAGATGATACGACTTTATTCAATGAAATTAAAGATAGATTGGCGCAATGGTCTTATGATATTTACGGAATTGGCGATTTTAGTAAAGTGGTTCAGGAATTCACGGACATAAAACCTGATTTGGTCATCATTGATATACAGTTGCCGAAGTTTGATGGATTTCATTGGTGCAGAATGATCCGTGCCCATTCTAATGTTCCCATCATCTTTTTATCGTCACGTGATCACCCTACCGATATGGTGATGTCCATGCAGCTTGGCGCTGATGATTTTATCCAGAAGCCCTTTCATTTTGATGTACTCATCGCAAAGATACAAGCGATCCTTCGCCGGGTATATAATTACAATACAGAAAAGATCGAATTGAAAACCTGGTGCGGTGCAACAGTGGATTACGAGAAAAACACGGTATCGGCCGAGACTGGCTCAATCGAATTGACAAAAAATGAAATTTTCATCTTGAAAAAGCTCATTGAACAGAAAAACAAGATCGTAAGCCGGGAAGAATTGATCAATAGCTTATGGGATGATAAACGTTTCATAAGCGATAACACCCTTACAGTAAATGTGAACCGTTTACGGAAAAGATTGGATGAACTGGGTTTAGGGCATTTTATCGAAACGAAGGTCGGACAGGGCTATATCGCAATTGAAGAGGCTAATGAATGATCAGAAAATATTTCTTGGAAAGGTTCAGCTGGATCACATTCTACATACTTCTTCATCTATTCATCATCTTTGTCGCTTTTCTTGACTCGGCCATTCCATTAAAGCCAATATTGTATATCGTTTTTTTATCATTGATCATGTTCAGTATTTTTTTGATTTTCCGCTATAAAAAAGAAACGTATTTCTATAAAAGTTTGGAAGCCCGGGAAGACAGCCTGGATATATCGAATATACCAGAACCAGAAAGCCCTTTCGAAAAAATCATAGAAAACAGCATCATTAACCAAACCGAAATATTGAAGCAATCCGCAGCAATTGGCCAAATGACTTTAGAGCAGGAGAAGGATGATTTATTATCTTGGATTCATGAAGTGAAGACACCATTGACGGCGATGCATCTAATGATTGACCGCTTGGATGATGAATTGCTGAAATCCCATTTGACGTATGAGTGGCTGCGCATTCACCTACTTCTTGATCAGCAGCTCCATCAAAGGCGCATTCTTTTCATCGAAAATGATTTGTATATTGAGAATACGGATTTGGAAACTATAATCTTTGATGAGATTAAAACGCTGCAATCATGGTGCATTCAAAAAGGAATCGGCTTCGACATACAGCTGGATGTAACCGAAGTGCTTAGTGATGCGAAATGGCTGGCCTTCATCATGAGGCAGCTCTTGACCAACTCCATTAAATACAGTGAAAACTCGGATATTACGATATACAGCCATGAACAAGCAGAACAAACGATTCTTGAATTGAAGGATTCTGGTCGGGGCATCGACCCAAAGGATATACCCCGCATATTTGATAAAGGCTTTACATCCACGACAAATCATCGTGACCATGCTGCAACTGGCATGGGTTTATATTTAACCAAGAAAGCAGCAGAGTCTCTATTCATCTCCATTGCTGTAAAATCAAAGCTAGGAACTGGGACGACAATTACCTTGACCTTCCCAAAAAGAAATGATTTTGTGAATATCACAAGCATGTGACAAAAATGTCACATGCTTTTATTCTTTGTTCGGACAAACGAAGGAAAAGAAATACATCGCCTTTTATAATAAGGATATAGAAAAAAAGGAGTGTATCGACATGAATATATTAGAAGCGAAAAAAATCCATAAAAGCTATGGAAATAAATTCAATAAACAAGAAGTATTAAAGGGTCTCGATATAAGCATACAAGAAGGTGAATTCGTAAGCATCATGGGTGCATCCGGTTCAGGGAAAACGACTTTGCTGAATGTCCTTTCCTCGATCGATAAAATCAGCAACGGCACCATTACGATCGATGGAAAAGAGATTTCAGGTATGAAAGAAAAGAAGTTGGCCGAATTCCGGAAGAACCATCTGGGCTTCATCTTTCAAGAATATAACTTATTGGACACACTGACTGTCAAAGAAAATATCCTTCTGCCCTTATCCATTACAAAAACACCAAAAAATGAAGCGGCACAAAAGTTTGATACCGTAGCGAAAGAACTGGGCATATATGAAGTGAAGGATAAATACCCAAATGAAATTTCCGGTGGTCAAAAACAGCGTACGTCTGCAGCACGGGCCTTCATCCATGATCCAAGCATCATTTTTGCGGATGAACCGACTGGGGCGCTTGATTCTAAATCAGCCTCCGATTTATTGAACAAACTGAGCGAAATGAATCAAAAACGCAAAGCGACCATCATCATGGTAACCCATGATCCAGTGGCAGCCAGTTATTGCAGCCGAGTCATTTTCATTAAAGATGGACAAATCTATACACAATTGAATAAAGGCGAAGAAACCAGACAAGTCTTCTTCAAGGACATCATGAAAACCCAAGGTGTATTGGGAGGGGTTCAAAATGAGCATTAATCAACTTATCTTTCGAAATCTGAAAAAGAATCTGAAGAACTATTATCTGTATGTGTTTGCCCTAGTCTTCAGCGCCTCCCTTTATTTCGCTTTTGTCACATTGCAATATGACCCATCCTTGGATGAAGCGGAGGGTACAGTGAAAGGGGCCGCTGCCATCAAGGCTGCATCGATCCTGCTTGTTGCGATCGTTTCCATATTCCTTTTATATGCCAATAGCATTTTCATAAAAAGGCGCAGTAAAGAAATTGGCTTATTCCAATTGATCGGCATGACCAAGAACAGGATATTCCGAATCCTGAGTATGGAAAACCTGATCCTGTATTTCTGTTCCGTATTCCTGGGAATCTTTGTAGGGTTTGCCGCTTCGAAATTAATCATCATGATTTTATTTAAAATAATGGGTGTCGAGGCGATCGCAACCCTTCAATTTTCTTTTCAGCCGCTTGTTCAAACCATTCTCGTTTTTAGCGCCATCTATCTTTTCATCATGTTGATGAATTATGCCTTCATTAAAAGGCAGACCATTCTTTCATTATTTAGAGTGACTTCAATGACGGAAGGAAAAGTGAAAAAGGTTTCGATGTTCGAAATGATCATCGGGATATTCGGAATCATCCTGATCATTGCCGGCTATACTGTTTCAGCCAAATTATTCGATGGAGCTTTTTCAGATATGACCGAGCTTTTCATGGCCATGGTCTTCATTCTGGCAACCGTCATCATCGGGACCTACCTATTCTATAAAGGATCCGTAAGCTTCATCTTTAATATCATCCGTAAAAAGAAAAATGGCTATTTGAACATTAATGAAGTATTGTCCCTTTCATCCATCATGTTCCGGATGAAATCGAATGCGGTATTATTGACGATCATCACGACCGTTTCCGCTCTGGCGATCGGGTTATTATCATTAAGCTACATCTCCTACTACTCTGCGGAGAAGAGTGCACAAAGCAGTATCCCCACCGATTTTTCGATGACTGATAAGGGAGATGCGAATGCATTCAAAGAAGCATTGACAGCAAGTAAAATTGATTATGACGAAAAGGTGATTGATGTCATTCAAGTGGATGCCAATGTAAAGGAAATAATGGAGACCAGCCTCGATGAAGTGAACTTCGATCCGAACATCATGACCGTTCCCGTCATCAGTGATGAATCCGTTAAAGGAATCAACCTCGCTGAAGACGAGACCCTTTTCAGCGGATACAGCAATATGATGGAAAAGGTCATGTCCTTGAAGGATTCCGGAAAGATTGAACTGAAGGGCAAAAATGAAGTGATTCCGCTAACATATATGGGATTAAAAGATGATACCTTCCTGCACTATTACTTCACGCACGGTGGTTTGCCCGTTGTTATTGTAGACCAAACGATATTCGACCGATTGAAAAAGGATGTCGACCCGAAAATCCAAATGGTATCCTCTGTCAATATCGGCATTGATGTGAAGGATAAAGCTGAACTTGAAAAAGCGAATGATCTTTTCAATAAAATGAGCTTCAAAAAAGCACATGTGAATGATTCCCAGTTAGAAATGTTCAACACCCAGAAGAAGAATATGGGCCTTATCATGTTCATCGTCGGCTTCTTGGGATTAACCTTCCTTGTCACATCCGGCTGTATCCTCTATTTCAAACAAATGGATGAAAGTGAAGGTGAAAAATCCAATTATACGATCTTAAGAAAACTGGGATTCACGAGAGGTGACTTACTAAAGGGAATCCAAGCAAAACAAGTTTTCAATTTCGGTATTCCTTTAATCGTCGGGCTGCTTCACAGTTATTTCGCAGTCCAATCAGGATGGTTCTTTTTCGGGACCGAAGTTTGGACACCGATGATCATCGTTATGGCACTATACACGGCATTGTATTCAATCTTCGGAATCCTATCCGTTTTTCATTACAAGAAGGTCATTAAAGAATCACTATAATTTAAAAGCTCCAGGGTCCATTAGGCCCTGGAGCTTTTAATTCCCTTTAAAACAGTCAAATCGATCTCCATACCGAAGGAATGATCAACAATGGCGTCTCACGTCCTACTGCAAATGCCCCACTTTTTCAGAACTTCGTTTTCTGAAATATCAGAGTGTTCTGTTTACTAATATCTGTTTGTTTGCTTTTTCTTGATCCGCATTGGGCTTATCATCTGGGTTTGCATCCACTAATTAAGACGACTAAGGGTAGTTAGCCTTCGGTAAGTGCTAAGTAATGCTTTACTTTCCCGTTATATTCAACGATTAGAACATCATCTCGCTCTTTTGTGGTGTATATTTTTGTTCCTATGGGTAATTGATTGGCCACACCATCTTTAAAAGATTTACTGAAATCGTTTGAGAATTCCTCTGTAATTTCTCCAACAAATTCGTTCTTAGTCAGTTTAAGCTCATTCACCCATTCAATATCCGTTTTATAAATGATCTTTTCCCATTGGAGAATGTCTGCATTTTTATCAAGATTTAATATTTCTTCTGCATCTGGATTTTTGGATGTCACGGTTTTGATTTCTGTTTTAACACAACCCGACAAATAAAAAATGCAAACCATTAACATGAAAACCAATATGTTTTTCTTCATCATACACCTCCATTCAATTAGACGTATGGTATTATCTTTCGTTACTGAATATGGCTTTGTATTGCTATTAAGTGTTCCGGCAAACATCTATTTTGGGTTTTAGTTATTCATTCATTTTCATCCGAAAAATAAAAAAATGCCCTTTCATACCGAGGGCATTTTCATAATCCAATTTATTAATTTACGAAAAGATATAACTTCCTATGATATTCCACAAATGCCTGCTGGTCCTTTTCCGTGTAGTCCATCCACTTTACTTTCTTGCATCTTTCCTCTAATCTCTCATTCAGTTCATCTTCTATTTCATTCATGAAACGAATGATTTCCCCATAAGGCATATTGAAATGACGGGCTGCAAGCCGGGGCGGAGAATGCTTTACCAGCAATCTCATGAATTGATCGACCGTGTCCGCCTTCGATGCAAGATAATCTTCCTCGCTCACGATGAATTCATACACTTGTTTTTTCACGCCAGAAAGTCTGGTCACTTCGTCGCGCAATAAAAACTCCATTAATCTTTCGTTCATGCGGCTCTACCTCGAATTTGTTAATATTTACATTCCTTGAGATCATGTATGAAAAGGCTACATTGCTCAACACCTCATTATGACATCGTAACCGCAAGCCATCAAGCAATTCCTGTAATCAGACACAAAACGTAACGACTACGATTTCCTTTTTAAGTAAAGTACATGTATATGCCTCATAGTCAACGTTCGTGTTGTATGACATCTCTTGATGCATAATTAGCATCCTTTTTTGGAAAATATGTGTATGAACAAATGGAGCAACACAACCTTTATTAATTTTTATATATGTAAAGAGAATAATTTTGTTAAAATTTGATATAATAAATGTAATATTTAGTCAATTGGTATCTTTTTATAGAATTTGCTTTTATAAAGGGGTAAAATGAAGCTAATGACATCTTATTTTTTCTAAATGTTTCCGAGGAGTTATAGGGTGGGTAAGCAAGTACATAGTGACAGCTGAAATGCTGTCCGACATATCGGTTGTTTTCATTTGTTCAGAATAACAATGAAAAGAATAAGGAGTGATTTTTTGAAACCTTCAACAAATCGCATGTTAACCCGTATTAAATCCGTTTATATGTTCATTAGTAATAACGGTACGGTTTCTACTCAAGAGCTTGTAGAAGAATTTGGCATCACTCCTCGAACTGTGCAGCGCGATTTAAATGTCTTAGCGTACAATGACCTTGTTCAAAGCCCCAGCCGTGGCCTTTGGACGACAACAAGTAAAAAGGTGAAGATGTCATCGTAAAAAGAACGACCACCCGAACAAAATCGATATGTAAAAAAAATACTTTGAGGCGGACAATATTTGTCCGCCTCATTTTTTCATGCTTATTTATCATTCAGCAGGTTGGCCCGCCTTTAACTGTTCAAGCTCTTCCGCCGTTAACTCACGGTATTCACCAAGCTCAAGTTCCTCATCCAGTTGTAAACTTCCCATGGAAAGGCGCTTGAGGTAGACGACACGTTTGCCCACGGCCTCAAACATCCGCTTCACCTGATGGAACTTTCCTTCCATGATCGTCAACTCGATATCCGATGTCAGTCCTGATTTTAAAATATTCAATTCCCCTGGTTTTGTCTCGTACCCATCATCTAAGGTCACGCCGTTGCGGAATGCCTCGATATCCCGTTCCGTTACTTCGCCATCAATGACGGCAAAATATGTTTTAGGAACATGTTTCTTCGGGGAAAGCAGTTGGTGGGCAAGCTTTCCGTCATTCGTGATCAGCAATAAACCTTCTGTGTCCTTATCCAGACGGCCCACAGGGAATGGCTCGAACACCGAATCCTCTGGCTCCAAGATATCGATGACCGTTTCTTGGTGTTTGTCTTCCGTTGCCGACAATACGCCTGGCGGTTTATTCATCATTAAATATATGAACTCCCTGTATTCAACCCGTTCACCATGAACCGTCACAATTTCCTTATCAGGGTCCACTTGTTCTTTCGGATCCTTCAGCAGCCTTTCATTGACCTTGACGGCGCCGGATTTCAGGAGCTTTTTCACTTCTTTCCTGCTTCCATACCCAATATTGGATAATATCTTATCAATTCTCATCATTTCCTCCTAAAGCCTTTTCAGTAAAAGGCCTTGCCCACTATAATGGCAGGCAAGGCAAAATATTTAATCCGGGATTCACTTTATCATACCCTTTTTTTTACACATCAAACTTCTATCCTTTATAATCCTAATTTAGCTTTTAACCGATCGATCCGGGTACCGAACAAACGATGGGCAAGTTTGCTTTTTAAGGATAGCGCTGCAAAAATGAGAGCTCCAAAGGTTGCACAAACGGCCACGATCAAAATCGCTTGAAAGCGCCCTTCCGTTGTAAACCACAGCGATAATAAACTGTTCATGCCCCATACAGCCAGTCCCATTATGATTGAAAATACAGTGATCAATACGGATCTTCTGATGGTAATGCTATAACGATAGCCAGTAAAGTAGGTAATGACATATAAATTCAGCAAGACAGCTGCCAAGTAGCCGAAGGCCGTGGCATAAACAGATCCTTCCGTTTCAAACAACTTGATCAGCGGGATATTCAAGCTCAATTTGATTAAAAAGCCAACTAGCAGGCTGAGCACCGTATATTTTTGCTGATTGATCCCTTGTAAAACAGCCGCCGAAATGGAAAAGAGCGCAAATAAGATGGAAACGGGAGCATAAGCCTTCAGGACACTGATTCCAAGCGGGTCATGGCTGTAAAAGGCACTATAGATTGGATCGGCCAGCACCGACATGCCAACGACCGCGGGAATCGTAATGAACAACAAAATTTGAAAGGCCTGGTTCAGCTGGCGGTTGAACTCTTCCGAATCCTCGCTTACATATGCCTTCGTCACCGAAGGAAGAAGTGCCATCGAAAACCCGGTTGCAAGCGTCATTGGAATCACGACAAGTTTCTGGGCATACACGTTCAAAACCCCAAGAGCATCTTCCGCGACATGCTGTAATCCGATGGACGA
The DNA here is from genome assembly GCF_033141925.1 of Peribacillus sp. CSMR9. NCBI lineage: Bacteria > Bacillati > Bacillota > Bacilli > Caryophanales > Bacillaceae > Peribacillus > Peribacillus sp. CSMR9. The sequence goes on along the minus strand of NZ_JAOPHO010000077.1, from coordinate 5,559 downwards.
CATCGCTTTATTGAAAGACAATAAGTCCGCAAACTGAAACATTGGCATCGCGATCCCGACGAATATGAAAGGAATCGACGAAAGAAATATTTCTTTATAAATCTCAGGCAGGGAAATTTCCAGCGTTCCCCGGTCTTTCTCCATCAAACTGTCCAAATGGGGCTTTTGTTTTTTCCAATACCAAAATAACACCACTAAACCGCCGACAGCCCCGACCGTCGCCGCGAATGTAGCCATTTGGATGGCCTTCACTAACTCTCCATCCATGACATTTAAAACAACATACACACCGGCCAGAAGGAACACGATGCGGACAACTTGTTCAACAACCTGAGATATGGCCGTTGGCTCCATCGCTTCATGACCTTGAAAGAAGCCGCGGATGATACTCATGAACGGTACAAAAATCAAGGCGAAGCTGACAGCCCGTATGATCTCCGTGACATCCCCTACATCTTCCTTCTTGACTCCAAAGATTCCAGTAAACATCGGTGCCATGGTATAGAGAATCAAAAAAGCGAGAAAACCGGTGGCAGCCATTAATTTCAGGCTCGATTTAAATAACTTCTCACCGACGGCGTACTCCTCGAGCGCATTATACTTCGAAATGAATTTAGAAACAGCAAGCGGCATGCCTGCCGTTGCAAAGCTGATGAAAATAGTATATGGAACATATCCATATTGATAGAGGGTAGCCCCTTTATTCCCAACCATATGTTCAAAGGGGATGACATAAAACAAACCAAGAATCTTGGAAATAATAGCTCCCAGCGTTAATATAAAAGCCCCTTTTAAAAATTTAGACGACATCTAATCCCATCCTGCCTCTGTCAGTTACGTTTCACACGCTTTTTATCTTAACATAATAAAGTAATTTTTCTATAAAAACTACTCTCAAGTTTATCTTTTTCGAAGATAATACACAAACAAATAATTTCTCTTTTTCTACATTCGCAATCTGACGGGCTCTTGCTATATAATGAAGGGACTGAAAATGATAAAGTGGTGATCAATTTGAAATATGATGTAGTGGTAATTGGCGGCGGTCCTTCCGGATTGATGGCAGCAATTGCAGCCGGGGAAAAAGGTGCCCATGTATTGTTAGTGGATAAAGGCGAGAAGCTTGGAAGGAAACTTGCAATCTCGGGCGGCGGACGCTGCAACGTGACGAACAGGCTCTCCATCGATGAAATCATTCAGCATATCCCTGGAAACGGGCGATTTCTATACAGTGCTTTCTCAGAATTCAACAATGAAGACATTATTCAATTCTTTGAAAAATTGGGTGTGGCTCTAAAAGAAGAGGACCATGGCCGGATGTTCCCAGTTAACGATAAAGCACAGAGTGTCGTGGATGCCCTACTGACGCGCCTGTCGAATTTAAAGGTTACGACTTATAAGAACTCACCAGTTGCCGAAGTTCTCTATGAACATGGAAAAACAAGCGGGGTCCGGTTAAAAGATGGACAGACCATTGACACAGATGCAGTCGTGATTGCTGTCGGCGGAAAATCAGTTCCTCACACCGGTTCAACCGGGGATGGCTACGCATGGGCTAAAAAGGCGGGGCATACGATTACCGAATTGTTCCCAACTGAAGTTCCCGTACTTAGCCATGAAACATTCATTAAAGATCGAACACTTCAAGGCCTTGCACTTCGGGATGTTTCATTGAGTGTCCTCAACCCAAAAGGCAAGGCCCTGATCACACACCAAATGGATATGCTCTTCACCCATTTCGGCGTCTCCGGTCCAGCTGTTCTAAGGTGCAGCCAATTCGTCGTGAAAGCGATGAAAAAATGGAACCTATCGGAAGTGACAATGAAACTCGATGCCCTTCCCGACCGAAACAAGGAAGAGGTCTTTCAAGACATCATGAAAGAAATCAAAGCCGAACCGAAAAAAGCCATTAAAAATACGTTAAAAGGATTAGTTCCTGAACGATACCTTCACTTTCTGCTTGAGCGAAGCGGCATCGATCTTCAAGAACAAGGAGCGACGATATCAAATGAAAAAATCCGCCGCTTTGCTGAACTATGCAAGGACTTCCAATTTGGAGTGCATGGCACCCAGCCGCTAGAAAAAGCCTTCGTCACGGGGGGCGGCGTATCCGTCAAGGAAATCCACCCAAAAGAAATGGCATCCAAAATAATGGATGGCCTGTATTTTTGCGGTGAAATTCTGGATATACACGGATACACTGGCGGCTACAATATCACCTCGGCATTAGTAACCGGAAGACTCGCCGGAATGAATGCTGCCATGTATGCCCGTTCATAATTCCTAAAAAAGGCTGATCCGTTTGGATCAGCCTCTTTTTTATGCGATTTATAATCATTCAGTGCTTGATGGACATTAGTTCAGGCGCTGGCGCAGGTTTTTCGGCCGTTCTTGCACTTTTTCCGACCGACAGCGCTTTTAATCGACCGTACTCCTACTTTTTTCGGCCCATAACGTTTTTATTCGGCCGTTCTCGCAATTTATTCGACCGCTTCCTCTTTTATTCCGGCTTTCCATTGAAAAATTCTGGATGATAGCGAAAAGCTTCGAGGTCAACGGTATTCCTCTTCGTGAATGTGACCCCTTCACTCTCCAGCATCGCCTTCTGGTGTTCTGCGGCTCCCTCTGCTTTTATGCCGATTTCGCCTTTGGCATTGATAACCCGATGCCAAGGAAGGTCATGTTTTTTGCTGCTTGAATGAAGGATCCTTACGACCTGCCTTGCACCTTGCTGACTTCCGGCGAGCTGTCCAATTTGACCATATGTCATCACTTTGCCGGAAGGGATATGTTGAATGATCTTAATCACCCGTTCTGTAAAACTTTCCAAATTACTCACCCCTTTGTTCTATCCGTTTACCAATCGTAATTTTTTTATCGGTTATCAGGAACCCATGATGCTTGATCAAGTCAATTTTAAGCTCAGCAGGCACTCTACAGTCATCGTAAGCATAGACAGAAATCAATCCTCGTTCATTGATCAATTTATCGATTCATTTCTCATATGCCCCTATCGCTCGCTAACTTGATCCTCATTGCCCCATGTCCGCACGAGTTGATTCCGCTTTAGAATATGTATCGATGTTTTTCAAGCATTTTTGAAGGATGGAAGTCTCCATGAAAACAATAAAAATCAAAATTATTAATAAGATGCACTTTCTCCAATTGCTCCTATGTATTACGTTTAACTTTACCCATTATCAGCAAGTTTGTAAAATTCATAGAAAAATATAGTCAGTTTTTCTTAATTATAGTGATGAAATCCACAGCTGTTTTGATTTGTTGATTCGAATTGGGGCTGCTTTTAGTCCACACGGTGAAAGACCAAGCAGCCCAATTCAACAGGCTCGTTCTTCATGTATTTTCCCAATTTGATGTTCGTATTTAAATCACGGGATAATACGGTACATAACGCGGGTTATAATAATATGGCGGTCTTGGCCCTATGAGGGGCAATTCAAAGGTATTGGGGTTGGAATCATATAACAACTCCACTTTTTCATCCGATTGTCCGACCAATAGCAACTTCACATTTTCGCTATAATAATATGGCATATGGAGGCCTCCAAATTTTTTTTCCTATCCATTAGCATATTCCAACAGCACGGCAACGAGCCCGTACCTAAACCTGTTCTTCATGCACCGCATTTACCTGGTTTACATAAAGTAATCCGACTAAATTCTTTTTTAGCTCGGCCGACGAAGTGACACAAGTAGAAAACCCGATGGAGCGCCAAGGCCAGCCGTTTGAACTGGCTCCCACCTTTGTTTATCTTGCTTCGGATGATTCCCGTTTTGTGACAGGACAAACACTTCATGTAAACGGCGGGGAAACGACATCATCCTGACTTCCCAAATCGTATAATCTTCCCCCTGGAAATCCACTTTCTTGGAACATTCACGAAAAAAGACTACCTTGATTTGCCCGCTTTACAGCAATAGGTAGTCTCATATTGTTTATATGTACGGAAAACGATAGGGCGAATCCCGCCTTCATTTTTTTTTATAAATGATCATCGCACTAAAACAGTAAATCTGTTCCTCTTCCTCTTCACCTGTAGTGGCGACATTATATTTGATGTCGACGATTTGATTATCGCGAATGTCTTCCAAGAAAACGTTCATTTCATCCTCTAGATCCTTTTCATGCTCATAATCGAATAATTTGACTTGTATCATCGGCTTTCCCCTGCCCTTTTACTATAATGATAGTTATTGTGCAGGATGCCCATTTTTCATGATGATTATACCTGATTTGTTTGTAAAGCGGCTAATAATGCTACCACTTCATCCCCGACTTCTTCTGTAGAGGCTTCCCCGCCCATATCAGGCGTCAGTGCCCTTTTATCGACCATCACCCTTTCGATCACGTCCAACACTTTTGCACCCCACTCCTCATGCCCGAAGAAATCAAGAATCTGACTGGCGGACCATATGGCCGCAAGTGGATTGGCGATGCCTTGATGGGCAATATCCGGCGCTGAGCCATGAATCGGTTCGAACATCGAAGGATAAATCCGTTCCGGGTTTAAATTGGCTCCGGCTGCCAAACCCATCCCGCCTGCAATGGCAGCACCTAAATCCGTGATGATGTCACCAAACAAATTGGAGGTGACAACGATTTGAAATCGTTCGGGCTGTTTGACAAAAAACATGCTTGCCGCATCGACCAGATAGGAATTCGTTTCTACCTCCGGATACTCAATCCCGATTTCTTCAAAAACCTGATCCCAAAAAACCATTGAATAATTCAATGCGTTCGCCTTGCTTATACTCGTTAGCGTCCTGCCCGTTTTACGCGCGAGTTCATACGCATAACGGATGATTCTCTCCGTTCCCTTTCGCGAAAAGACCCCCGTCTGCAATACAACTTCTTCTGGCTTGCCTTTGAAAAGCCAATCACCAGCACCGGAATATTCCCCTTCACTGTTTTCACGGATGACAATCATATCGATTTGGTCCCGTGTCACGTCTTTTAATGGACAAGGTGCACCTTGAAGCAATTTAACGGGTCGAACATTTACATATTGGTCAAATTGCTTTCTGATTTTCAGCAGAAGCTCACGTAATGAAATATGATCCGGGACACCAGGATAACCAACCGCCCCAAGATACACGGCATCAAACTTCATAAGTTGTTCCAGCCCGTCTTCGGGCAGCATTTTACCATGCTCAAGATAATATTCGCATCCCCATGGAAAATATGTGAACTCGAAAGAAAAATCCCCGGCAATCCCAGCCACTTTTTTTAGGACCTTAACACCCTCATTAATCACTTCAGGGCCTATTCCGTCACCCGCAATGACCGCTATTTTATAAACATCCATTCTTCGCCCTCCTTTATCTATATTTTCTGATTTCAACACCCTAATTTTAACATATAACTTTTGCATTCCCGCTCCTAATGGAAACGCTTAAATGTGAACGGCAAAAAAAAATTTTATCGGAAAGGTCCATAATGCAAAAAGAGCCCTTTCATGAAGAGGCTGCTGAAAAACTCACGTTTTTCTAACTAGTACGGTAAATCAAACTAAAAAAAAGACAATTCTCATTCGATAC
>NZ_JAOPHO010000076.1:0-15769 GCF_033141925.1 Peribacillus sp. CSMR9 | reverse complement strand
TGAACCGCCGTATACCGAACGGTACGTACGGTGGTGTGAGAGGTCGGAGGCTAGGCGCCTCCTCCTACTCGATTTGTGTGAGCAAGAAGGTGGAACTCAGAATAAAGGGAATGTGCTTTGGACAAAATGAGTGAAACGAAAAAGGAATGAGGTTCGGTGCTATGGCTTCTTTTTTCAAACAAAAAAGACAAATGAAACAAAATGAAAAGAAAAAGGAAGATGAAGGTCAATCCAAAACACCTGATTATATTGAAAGTTCCATTTCGGCCAATCTGGAAATCGTGAAGAATAAGACGGGAAACAGTCCGGACATTATTATCCGAACGTTGAAAATAGGTCAAAATCCGGAAATAAAAACGACTATTTTGTATGTGCAGGGTCTGATTGATAATCCAAGCGTTACGGATTTTTTAATTGAATCTATCATGAAAAACCCTCATCTATCAGAAAAAATACTTCCACAAGAAGCGTTGGATGTAATCTCTGAAGACGTGATTTCCCTCGGTGGTGTAGAAACCGTCAAGGAATGGGAAAAATTATTTTTGTCATTATTATCAGGGGATAGCATCATTTTTGTTGATGGTATAAACATAGCCTTGGTTGCCAGTACAAAAGGGGGAGAACGGCGCTCGATTCAGGAACCAAGCACGCATTTGACTGTCAGGGGATCAAGAGAAGGGTTCACGGAATCGAATGGAACGAACATCGCCATGTTACGCCGCATCATCAATACCCCGGATTTATGGATAGAGTCGATGAAAATAGGCACCGTGACAAAAACGGATGTTTCCATCATGTATATAAATGGGATTGCCAAGGAAGGGATCGTCGAAGAGGTCAAGAAGCGCTTAAACCGAATTAACATCGATAGCATTCTTGAATCAGGATATATTGAACAATTGATAGAAGACCAGGTCATGACCCCATTCCCAACCCTTAACCATACAGAAAGACCGGATATGGTCGCAGGAAATCTTCTGGAAGGAAGAGTGGCGATATTCGTTAATGGAACGCCTTTCGTCTTGGTAGCCCCGGCAATATTTGTACAGTTTTTTCAATCCGTCGAAGACTACTATAATCGATTCGACATTGCTTCAGCCACTCGTTTTTTACGGATCATCGTTTTCATCATTTCTATAGTCGGGCCGGCTGTCTATGTTGCAGCCACGACCTTTCATCAGGAAATGATCCCAACGAAGTTGCTGGTCATCGTTGCGGCCCAAAGGGAAACGGTTCCATTGCCGGCCGTCATTGAAGCGCTTCTCATGGAAATGACTTTTGAAATATTAAGGGAAGCAAGCCTTCGGATGCCAAAGGCTGTCGGTTCGACCATGTCCATTGTAGGGGCATTGGTGATTGGGCAGGCTGCAGTCCAGGCCGGCATCGTATCGCCGGCAATGGTCATCATCGTTTCGATCACGGCGATTGCCAGTTTTGCTACCCCATCTTATTCAATAGCCATTTCAGCCCGTATAGTGCGTTTCGGATTTATCATTTGTGCCGGTGTTTTAGGTTTTTATGGGATGATTTTAGCCTTTATAGTCCTTATTGTCCATTTATGCAGCCTTCGTTCACTTGGAGTCCCTTATATGACGCCGCTGGCCCCTCTGGATCTGGAAGGGTTAGGCGACACATTCTTCAGAAGACCTATGTGGGCATTCAAGGAAAGGCCAAAATTTTTAACCAACGAAAATAATCTGATAAGGGAAGGCGATAATCAAAGACCTCTGCCTCCTGAATCGCGTGGAATGAAAACTTCTGACGAGAAAAAAGGTGAAGGCAATGAATCGTAAAAGATTAGTTCTGCTCTGGATGATGTTGATCGCCACCATATTCACCTCAGGCTGTTGGGATAAAAGAGAATTAAACGAAATGGCCATCGTCTCGGCGGTTGGACTCGATAAAAATAAAGAAGGAAAGATAGTGGGAACATTCCAAATCATTAATCCAAGCAATGTAGCGGGAGCTCTTCAGGGCGGCGGCGGAACAAATCCACCGATATCCATTTATAGGGCCACCGGAGATAATGTGCTTGAATTGGATAGTAGCGCTACAACTAAAATCTCGCGTGATATGTATTTTGCTCATGCCAACTTGGTTGTCATCGGTGAGGAACTAGCAAAAGAAGAGGGCCTCAACTATATTTTCGATGCATTTGAGCGTTCACCGGAATTCAGGGCAACTACGAGGATCGTGATTTCCCGAGGTGTAAAAGCCAAGGATATAATCGAAACGTTAACCGCAATCGATAAGGTATCTGCTGAGAAAATCATTAGGACGATTGAAGTCACTGAAAAAACCCAGGGGGAAAATATTAGCATCAATCTCCAAGAAGTGATCAAGAATCTGCTTAGTACCGGGAAAGAACCGATAATAAGTGGTTTTACCGTTAGAGGAGACACAGGTAAAGAGGATAAAATGGAGAATACCCAGTCTTCGGAAATTAAGGCAAACCCTAATGCAGCGGGAATTGGTGTTTTTAAAGATGGAAAATTGATTGACTGGCTGGATGGCGATAAGGCAATAGGGGCAATGTGGGTATTGGATAGGATCGAAAGTACCAATTTAAACATTGATTGGGAGGATAAAAAAGACGCAGTCACCTACCAGGTGATTCGTCAAAAAACTAACGTTTCGGTAAAAATGGAAAATGGAAAACCTAAGGTATTTATAAAGGTCCGTGCAGAAGGAGATATCCGGGAGGTGAATGTTCCTTTGAATCTAACCGATACGCATGTTTTGATAGATATTGAAAAGAAGTTAGCCAAGAAATTAAAGAAGGAGATGGAAGATGCGGTCGTTCGGGCACAAAAAAATAAATCCGATATTTTTGGCTTTGGTGAAATCATGCACGAAAATCACCCTAAAGAATGGAAGAAAATCGAAAAAAACTGGGACGATGTATCTTTTCCTAAGCTCGAAGTAGATGTGCAGGCAGAGACTTTCATTCGCCGTACCGGATTACGTAATAAGCCATTTCTTTCAAATTTAAAAAAGAAAGATCAATAATGGAAAGGAAGTGGCATCCTCATGGAAAAGGCAAAAATCAGCGGTTACCAGCTGTTCGTCCTTATTGTCCTGTTTGAAATGGGCAGTGCACTTTTGGTTCCGCTTGCAGGTGATGCCAAGCAGGCTGCTTGGCTAGTCATCCTTATTGCGATGATAGGCGGATTTTTATTGTTTTTCATTTATTATGGTCTTTTTCAATACTACCCTGATCAGCTGTTAACAGAGTTTGTAAAACATTTATTGGGGAATTTTCTAGGCAGGATCGTAGCTTTTCTATACATCCTTTATTTCATCTATCTTGCTGCAAGGGTGCTGAGGGATTTCGGAGATACACTGCTTACTTTTGCCTATCCTCGTCTTCCGTTATTTTTTGCAAACGCTGTATTCATTTTAGTCGTGGTGTATACGGTCCGTAAAGGGATAGAAGTATTGGCGAGGACGGGGGAACTATTCTTTGTCTTGGAGAATTTACTTTTAATGACCTTCATGCTTCTGATTATTGCTTCAGGCATGATCCATTTAAACAACTTAAAACCCGTTTTTGAAATCAGCGGGACAGAGATGATGAAAATGGGTTTCACTAAAACCGTTTTCTTTCCATTTGGCGAAATCATAGTGTTTTTAATGATTTTTCCTTATTTGAATGAGCCTCAGCGACTGAAAAAAATTGGGATAGGGGGCTTGGCGACAAGCGGGATTTTTCTAGCGATAATAATGGCTGTTAATATTGCTGTACTTGGTGTAGACCTTACAACACGTTCGCAATACCCCCTTCTTACCCTCATTCAGTCTATAGAGGTCGCTGGCTTTCTTGAACGTCTCGATGTGTACTTCTTGTTTTTGTTGTTGATTGGCGGGTTCATCAAGATATGTGTATTTACTTATGTAGCGGTAACGGGTACGGCGAATGTTTTCAATGTTAAACAGCCCTCCAGACTTGCTTACCCTGTTGGCATGGTCATTTTATTGATCTCGATTATTATAGCAAGCAGCTATACGGAACATATCTATGAAGGGCTAGGTGCCGTACCTCATTACATCCATCTGCCATTTCAGGTGATCATCCCGTTGCTTCTCCTGATCATTGCCTTTTTTAAGAATCGAAAAAAAGGAAAACAAGCACCAAAATAAGATCCTAAAAGGTGGAATTGATGAGAAATGAAAATCTTTGGTATTACAGTTTTGATCCTAGCCCCTTTAGTGGTCATATCTTTAGGTATGGATATATTAATGGGATTTGATCTGGATAATTCAATCAAGCATGCCTTTAACCCATTTTTGGTGCAGGATCCCATTGAACTTATCCTTTTTCTCATTCTTCTTGTATTCCTTGTGTTCAGCTTCTTTTATCGAAAAAAAAAGAAAGGCAACACCAAAGGACAACAATGATGGTGCGATATTTCCCCTTGTTGAAATAGAGATGAACTCCGAATATGGGAGTTTGTCTTTTTGCTTTTTTGCAACCTCGTATACCCATTTCATAGTATGATGATTAAATGAGCTTTATTTTTCAGCGGAATGTAAAATCAATTAACAAAAAACCTCAGGAGGGAGGACGGCAATTTGGATATCAAATTGAATCAAAAAATCATAAAAGACATGTGCGGGGCCGTCTCCTTCAAAAGAGGGGAAGCTTTTCATCGTGCCAATAAAGTGACATTTCAAAGTTACCGTCCTGATGGTTGTGAAGCAGCGGTTAAAGGAATGGAAGATTTCCATGTCTCGATCGAAGTGGATTCTGTCGGTGGTTTTCAGACTACATGCAGTTGTCCTTCGCTAGCTTCCTACCAAAGGGATTGTCAGCATATTGCAGCCGTACTGCTGTCGGTTTGCGATCATCAGCGAGAGGGAACGATCCCTGATGGCCTAAATGTACCTGGTTCTGATATTTCAGCCAATAAGAAGTTGTCTGAGGGCTTGCTGACCCTATTCAATAATCAGCCTGTACGCAAAAGCGGTCAGCAGCTCCACTTTGAAAACAGGCAATTGCTTGATGCAGAGTTTACGTGTAAACCTGTAAGGATAGTTACTGGACAATATATGTTAGGAATGGAAATGAAAATCGGTTCTTTCAATTTATTGAATGTCAGGGATTTCCTGAAACGGGTAAAAGAAGGAAAAACTGCCCAATTGACCCTTTCATTTTTATATGACCCTGAACTGCATTGTTTTCATAAGGAAACGGATGCAGTGCTTCAGGAGCTTATTACAGTGATATCGGATGAAAAGGTTTATGTTGATGCCCTTACGGACAAATTTGAATATACAATGGACGATCACTTATTACTTCTGCCTCCATCTTCCTTTCAAAGACTTGTCCCAATCCTTGGTAGGGCGCCATTGGTGAAGCTTGCATATGGAGGCCATACATTTGATGGTCTTCGTTTATCCGGCGAATCGCTTCCTTTACAGTTTGATTTTACCCAAAGCGAGGGCGAAGATTATCAGCTGAATATAAAAGGTTTGAATGAGATGATCGTGATGAATGCATACAAAACGGTCCTATTTGAAGGGAATTTGGTTCAGCTCGAAAAAGAGGATTGCAAACGCCTTTCAGAATTGAAGCAAATGCTCGAGGATTCGGGAATGAATCGAATTCCAATCCATCATGACCAGCTGGAATTATTCCTGGACAAAGTGGTACCAGGTTTGAAAAGGCTCGGTGAAGTCCATATAGCAAGGTCCATCACCGAACTGTTTTTGAAGACACCGCTGGTTGCTAAGCTATACTTGGATCGAGTGAAAAACAGGCTGCTTGCGGGGCTGGAATTCCACTATGAAAATATCGTGATCAACCCATTGGAAAAACAGGAATCCAAGGCGGTCGCCATGCTTATAAGGGATTTGGATAAGGAGGCGGAGATACAAAAGCTTATGAAGGAAAGCCTGTTTGCCGAGACTGACGGCGGCTATTTCTTACATAATGAAGAGCTGGAGTATGAGTTTTTATACCACATCGTTCCAAAACTTCAAAAGCTGGTACAAATCTATGCCACGACAGCTGTCAGAAACCGGATTTCCCGTGGGAATGCTGCACCCCGCATTAGGGTCAAAATCAAAAAAGAACGGACTGATTGGCTCGAATTCAAATTTGAAATGGATGCGATCCCCGATAAACATATACGTGAGGTCTTAGCAGCGCTTGAAGAGAAAAGGAAGTACTATCGTTTAAGAAATGGATCGCTGCTTTCCCTTGAAACAAGGGAGTTCGAGGAAATCAATCGGTTTCTGAATGCACTTCCCGTACAAAATGAAGACCTGGAAAACAGTCTGAACATGCCAATCGTAAAAGGGCTGCAACTCCTTGATTCCGTTAATGACAGCCAGACATTCACATTGGAGGAATCATTCCGTCAGTTTTTGGATAACATCAGGAATCCGAGTGCCTTGGAGTTCGTGGTGCCAAATAGTCTTGGGCCGATTTTGCGCGATTATCAAAAGAACGGTTACAAATGGATGAAAATACTTGCCCAATACGGATTTGGCGGGATTCTGGCTGATGATATGGGACTGGGAAAAACACTGCAAAGCATCACGTTCATTTTATCGGAGCTGCCTGAAATCCGTAAGAAAAGGGTTCCTGCGCTTATTGTCTGCCCTTCATCATTAACCTACAATTGGCTGAGCGAATTCACTAAATTCGCCCCTGATATACAAGCCGTCGTCGTGGATGGCCACAAAAAGGAAAGGTCGAAGCTGTTTAAGGAAGTAATGGACGTGGATGTAGTGATCACCTCTTATCCATTGCTCCGGAAGGATATCACGTGGTTTGAAAAAGAGGACTTCCATACGGTGTTTTTCGATGAGGCACAGGCCTTTAAGAACCCAGGGACACAAACGGCACGAGCGGCCAAGAAAATAAAAGCGGCACATCGCTTCGCGTTAACTGGTACACCCATCGAGAATTCACTAGAAGAACTTTGGTCCCTTTTTCATGTGGTATTCCCTGAGCTATTCATGGGGTTAAAGGAGTATAGTAACCTCTCAAGGAAACAGATTTCCCGGAGAATCCGGCCATTTTTGCTGCGGAGAATGAAAGAGGATGTGCTTGCGGAACTCCCGGAAAAAGTCGAATCGCTGGAATCGATGGAACTGCTTCCAGATCAGAAGAAACTGTACGGCGCCTATCTGGCGAAGCTGCGGCATGATACGCTGAAACACTTGGACAAGGACACCCTCAGGAAAAATCGGATCAGGATCCTCGCTGGCTTGACCCGGCTTCGGCAAATATGCTGTCACCCCGCCTTGTTTGTGGACGGTTATAAAGGCAGCTCGGCAAAATATGAGCAACTGATGCAAATTCTCGAGGAATCGAAGCATTCTGGAAGACGGGTGCTGATTTTCTCGCAATTTACAAAAATGCTTCAAATCATCGGCAGGGATTTGGCTATTAAAGGACAGGCCTTTTTCTACTTGGATGGACAAACTCCATCAAAAGAACGTGTGGAAATCTGCAATCGGTTTAATGCAGGAGAACGGGATGTATTCCTCATTTCATTGAAAGCGGGCGGTACGGGTCTCAATCTGACGGGTGCCGATACAGTCATTCTATATGACCTTTGGTGGAATCCAGCAGTGGAAGAACAAGCCGCGGACCGTGCCCATCGAATGGGGCAGAAGAATGTGGTTCAGGTCATCAAACTTGTTGCCCGTGGCACAATTGAAGAAAAAATGAATGAACTGCAAGAGAAAAAGAGACACCTTATTGAAGAAATCATCGACCCTGGGGAAAAATCATCATCTGCACTTACAGAAGAGGATATCAGGGAAATCCTGATGATATAAGAAGAGGGATACGGTTACGCAGACCAGTAGAGCTGAAGGGAACCATAGTTATTAATTTATGAATTGAATAGTTTAGTTATGGAGCATTTCTTCGTAATGAGGAATGCTTTTTTATATTTTTTAAAAATGGAAAGGATATTTCGGTAACAATAATAATATAATAAAAAACAACAATGTTTTATTGTAAAACGATAAAAGGTGTGTTAAATTCAAATGGACAAAAAATTAATGAGGTGCTTTTTATGAAACAAGTGTCAACGATCTTTTTAAAGATAGCTGTTATTCTTATTGGAATGCCGATTCTTGTTTTGTGCATCTTTTTGGTGCCTGGGATAGCGAAGTTTGCAGCAGAATTGTATCCGGATATGGCTTATTTGAAATATCTCGTTTTAATCGATTTGTATGCATCTGCGATACCATTTTACTTTGCTCTATATCAAGCTTTTAAACTTTTAAGCTTTATTGACAAGAACAAAGCTTTCTCGGAATTATCCGTAAGAGCTTTAAAAAAGATAAAATACTGTGCAATCACAATCAGTAGCTTGTATGTGGCAGGCATGCCGCTCTTTTATCTCATGGCGGAAATGGACGACGCCCCAGGTATCATATTAATCGGATTGGTCGTCATTTTTGCTTCAATGGTGATTGCAGTCTTTGCTGCTGTTCTTCAAAGGCTTTTACAAGAAGCCATCGATATAAAATCAGAAAATGACTTAATAGTCTGAGGTGGAAAACATGGCAATTATAATCAATATTGATGTGATGCTCGCTAAAAGGAAAATGAGTGTTACAGAACTTTCTGAGAGGGTTGGAATAACGATGGCTAACCTTTCCATATTGAAAAACGGTAAGGCAAAAGCGATTCGATTATCCACTTTAGAGTCGATTTGTAAGGCTTTGGAATGTCAGCCCGGAGATATTTTAGAATACCGAAATGATGAAGACACCCAAGGTTAAAAAGTGGAAGAAAGGGGAGTTACTCATGAATTTAACCATTAAAAAAGTGGAGACACCAATCATGAGAGCACTGAAACAACTCGTTCGTTTTGGTTGGGAGCAAGCCCTGTCATGTTTGTTTCCTGCCGTTATTTTTGCTTCTTTGGCTATTACAAGATTCATTCCGCTTCCCTTCCTGCCACGGTATGACTGGCTGCTCATCATCTGCCTTCTGATGCAGTGGTGGATGGTGCGTTCTAGGCTTGAAACAAGGGATGAGCTAAAGGTTATCACATTGTTCCACCTTATTGGACTTGCACTTGAACTTTTCAAGGTACATATGGGCTCCTGGACTTATCCAGAGGAAGGATATTTCAAAATTTTTGGAGTGCCTCTTTATAGCGGATTCATGTACGCAAGTGTAGCGAGTTATCTTTGCCAGGCGTGGAGGAGGTTAAAGGTCGAACTGGTCAAGTGGCCACCATATTTGGTCGTTGTACCTCTTGCTGCTGCTATTTATTTAAATTTTTTCACACACCATTATTGGATTGATGTTCGTTGGTGGTTATCCGGACTTGTTATCATCGTCTTTTGGCGATCATTGGTCACATACGAGGTTGGTGGAACTCGTTATCGTATGCCAATCGCACTTTCATTTGTGCTCATCGGATTTTTTATATGGATAGCTGAAAATATCGCAACATTCTTTGGAGCTTGGGAGTATCCAAACCAAACCGATGCATGGAGTCTCGTTCATCTAGGAAAGGTAAGCTCATGGCTCTTATTAGTGATTGTTAGCTTCCTTATAGTAGCGACGCTAAAACAGGTTAAGGGGAACGATTCCACTAAGATGGATGCAAGTCAATTTTTATAAAATGACTTCACGTGAAAAATTCTTCTTAATTCAAGTTAGGTAAAAAGACGGCACATAATATATATGTGTCGTCTTTGATTTTCTAAGCTTTTATAAAAAATTGTAGTGTATATTCCTTTTTTTCTTTTGGAATTTCTACGAAAAATCGCCTTCATTCATTCCTATGAAACAAGTTTTAATCCCACTGCTGCACCAAGGACCATGGCTATAAAAACGATCCTTCTCCAATCTTTGGATTCTCCATATAAGAGCATCCCGATTATCGCTCCTCCTGATGCGCCAATCCCTGTCCAGATAGCATAAGCTGTCCCCATCGGCAAGGTTTGCATGGCGTAAGCAAGAAATAGAAAACTTGCTCCAAATCCGATGAATAACAGCAGCAAGGATTGCCAATTCCGGTCTTTATGCAATTTATTTATCATCGCAACCCCAAACATTTCAAATAGCCCCGCTAAGATTAAAGAGACCCAAGCCATTAAGATTCATCCCCTTTCCCAGCCTTATCATCAGTCACTAGCTTCAAGCCGATCACCCCTGATAATAAGAGGAGGATCAATAGCATTTTGCTCAGCTTGAAGGATTCTCCAAAGAAAATGATTTCGGAAAAAACGGTCCCCGCGGTCCCCATACCGACAAAAACGGCATATACCGTTCCGACAGGAAGCTTCCTGCCAGCCATAATCATCAAATAAAAACTGATGATGATCGAAATGACCGTTCCAGACCAAGTCCAAAAGTCATCTGCATGTTTTAAGCCAATCACCCAAAATACTTCAAAAAAAGCTGCAATGAATACTTTAATCCAGTTTGTGCCCATGAAATATCGCACCTCCGATTTTATTCTTTACCAAAAAAACAAAAAAAGCCCAAGAGATAACCGTTAAACAGTTTCTCCCAGGCTTTTATCCTTCCGTGACACAGCATGCTGTGAGTTTTCTCTCGGACCAGACCAGCAATAAGACGCACTGCGGAACCCTAGAAAACCTTTGACATATACAATTACCTTTCATTATACATACTTTTTGAACTTACTCAAGGTAAAAGTTTAATGAAAAAAATGAATGGTGAACTTTTTTGCCACTCTAAAAATCATCAATTTATCATGACCTGTCAATGGTAAAAAAGAGCGTAGCAGTTTCTTTTTTGACTTGCTATTTAAGCACTCACGGTCCGTTTCCGGGATGAACCTTCTTTTTTATGTGACACATAGCTATGAAGGATCATTCCTATGATAACGATAAAGATGCCGAACCACGATAACGGAGAAGGAATCGGTAACGATAGGAATAGTAATTCGCCAGCTAAGGCAAAAAGCACCTCCATTGATTGAGTAGCTTCAACTGAAGCTAATTTCTGCATATTTCCACTTACCAAATCAGTCGCTTTGAAAAAAAGGACCGTGGCAATGACACCAGAAAATAGTGCTACCAAAAGGGATTGAAAACTCTGCATCTTCGTCGGAGCCCCTACTGTAAAGAAACCGTACAATGAAAGCAGAAACCAGAAAGGCAGACTCGCCAACGTCATTCCTAATACACGTTGATAAGCATCCAAACGCCCTTCGGATACTTCCATCATTTTGCGATTTCCCAAAGGGTATGCAAACGAGGCGATGACGATGGGGATGACTCCCAACCAGAGATTGGCCATTGAAATGTGCCTGGTGTGTTCGAGTTGCATCAGGATGATTCCAAGCAGAATGATCATGGACATGAGGAGGCCTTTCACAGAAACCTTTCCCCTTTGCCTTTCGAGACCATCCTTCGTTTGGACATTTTCAAAAAACAGCGGCGCAAGTAATGCACCCGAAATGATCGTGATTTGCCAAGTGCCGGCGATTAGCCAGCCAGGTGAGTAGGCGGATGCAAAGCATAAAGGAGCATAGAACAACCCAAATCCTACAAAACTCCAAAGCAGCCAAGGTCCCGGCCGTTCTCTCATCACCCGTAAAAGGGGGCGCAGGTTTTTTCTGCTTAATACGATACACAGCAGAAAAGGCACCATAAAGATATAACGAAGTGAAGCACTCCATATCCAACTTCCACCAGACAACTCCATGGATTGATTTAAAACAAACGTGAATGCAAAAAAGAAAGCAGAACAAATACCTAATATAATCGGACGCAATTGACTCACCTCAATCTATTTTATGAGCCAGTAATTAGCCAAGACTCTTTAAGTGCGGCAATCGTTTCGGCTTTCTTCTTACTATAAAAGACTTTAAAACATTCTTATCAGAAGTATCACGTTCCACTGCATCAAAGGCAGAAGAAAAAAATTTTCGGAATATTAAAATCTATCCATTTAAATTGTCCTTCAAATGCAAAAGAAAATCAACAGGATTCTTTTAGACTAGTGATATTCCCTCTCCATCATTCGACATGGAATGAAAGGAGTGGTTGTTGAAAATAAAATGGGAACGTTGGCAGTTGAACTGTAGAATTAGTAATATATACCATCATAATAACAGGAAATGGCGGCATGACGGGCTTTATGAAGGGTTTATTAAAATTGAGTGTAAAAATGTTATAAAGGCAGATAATATACGAAGATACGAGAATTGACGAATATGGTAGGGAGTGGTATCTTAATAGAAGTGCAAATAATGTCGAATGGTGACGAAATATATAGAATCCCCATTTGAAAGAAAAATAGTGAGGTAAATTAAATGAAATCTACAGGTATAGTACGTAAAGTTGACGAATTAGGACGGGTAGTTATTCCAATTGAATTACGCCGTACATTAGGAATTAATGAGAAAGATGCTTTGGAGATCTACGTAGAACAAGAGCGCATAATCCTTCAAAAATATAAACCAAACATGACTTGTCAAGTAACAGGTGACGTTTCCGATGACAATATGAAACTTGCTGACGGTAAATTAATACTTAGCGCTGAAGGTGCTGAACTTCTTATTAAAGAAATTCAAGCTAGCCTGGAAACCGCTAAATAAATAATTAGTTTTCTAGATAAATAGCATTAAAGTGTAGGGAAAAGAAAATTTTCCCTACACTTTTTTATATTAAATGGTGAAATGATAAAAATAATTCGATTCACGAACGAAACCAATTTTCTCGTAAAGCTTTTGTGCATTTACATTATCCTTACCTGTCTCGAGTAAAACCCCCTTGGCGCCTGTTTCCCGTGCGAAAGTGATGGCCCCCTTCAATAACTCCTCGCCAAATCCTTTTTTGCGGGCGGACTCTTTCACGTATAAATCGTTCAATACCCATGACCGCACCATACTTACAGAAGAAAAGGAAGGGTATAATTGAACAAAACCAACAGGATTTCCTTCTTCAAATGCCATAAAAACCACAGACTCTCCATTCGTCAGTCTTTCTCTTAAAAACTCCCTTGCACGATCAGGATCGGATGTTTGCTCATAAAACACTCTGTATAAATCAAAAAGTTCTGTCAGAGATTCAAGCTCAAGTATTGTCGCTTTCTGAATGCTCATATTTGGAAACCCCCATTGCTAGAATACTCTTAATTTACCATTTTTTTATGCCTTATGATATATATCCCACTAAAAAATGAATAGTTCCCAGCTCAAAATTCAGGAACCAAAAAGGCACCATCCAAATTTTTTCATAACTAAGAGGGCTTTTAAACACAAGATGAGCAGCAAACTCATGAGAAAAGAGCGTTTACTCGTGAAATAAGTTGACTTACTCGTGAAATTAGGTCATTTACTCGTGAAATAAGTGGATTTACTCGTGAAATTGGGTCATTTACTCGTGAATTGATCTTTACTCGCCTGAATGAGCAGCAAACTCATGAGAAAAGAGCGTTTACTCGTGAAATAAGTGGATTTACTCGTGAAATTGGGTCATTTACTCGTGAATTGATCTTTACTTGCCTGAATGAGCAGCAAACTCATGAGAAAAGAGCGTTTACTCGTGAAATAAGTGGATTTACTCGTGAAATTGAATCAAATACTCGTGAATTTGATCTTCACTCGCCTGAATGAGCAGCAAACTCATGAGAAAAGAGCGTTTACTCGTGAAATAAGTGGGTTTACTCGTGAATTTAGTGGATTTACTCGTGAGATTAGGTCATTTACTCGTGAAAAAAGTGGATTTACTCGTGAAATTGGATCAAATACTCGTGAATTGATCTTTACTCGCCTGAATGAGCAGCAAACTCATGAGAAAAGAGCGTTTACTCGTGAATTTATTTGTGTATCAAGTCCTAATATATTACCAGATACGCTAACGTCAAGATCGAGCTTTTATATGATGTGGATGGAAGCATAGATGTCTTGATTATTTAATCCAGCGTATAGCGGGTTAATTAGAAAAGCGATCAAGATCAATATAGGGGTTGCATTAGCTAAGGGTTGCAAGTATAAAGGACTTGTCAGCATTGATAAAGAATTATATATAGGTGCATTGGACATAAAGAGGGAGAATGAGATGGATTTGAGATACCCGATTGGAAGGTTTCAGTTTGATGGGGAAATTACTAGTGGTGTGGCCGAGGGCTGGATCAAGGAGATTGAGGCTTTGCCTGGAATGCTGCGGGAGGCAGTAGGCAGCATGGATGATGAACAGCTTGATACGGCTTATCGTCCTGGAGGATGGACGGTCCGCCAAGTCGTGCATCATGTTGCTGATAGTCATATGAATGCGTATATTCGCTTTAAATTGGCCCTTACGGAAAATAGCCCGGTCATTAAACCGTATGAGGAGGGGCGATGGGCAGAGCTGCCTGATTATGATTTGCCGATTGATATTTCTTTATCACTAATCGAAGCGGTACACACCCGCTTAGGCAAACTTTTATCACGCCTTCATGCAGACGACCTGAACCGGGCATTCATCCATCCTGATTCGGGAGAGGTGACGGTCGGTGAAAATATTGGCATTTATGCATGGCATGGCCGCCATCATCTTGCTCACATTACTTCTTTATCAAAGCGCCCGGGGATGGTGAATATAACTGTATCTCCTGAAAGTGAGTGAAAACTGTGAGTGCTGATGTGAGAGTCGAAAGTTTAACATCAATTGGAGTCCGTCTTAATGAGCTTTCGGACCTTTTGATGCAGGTGGTGGAAGATGGCTTGTCCATTGGTTTTTTCCTCCCATGAAAGGTCTTTAGTCCATTGCCTATTGGGAGAGTGCCATAAATCCTGATGTGATTCTATTTGTCGCTAAATGGGTGAGACAGCCGGAAGTGTACAGTTACATTTATGCTCAAAGCGGAACGGGGGCAATCGGGCGGAAATGGCAAAATTAATGGCGCATACTGAGTATAGTCGAAATGTTTAAGGCCGTTCACTCATGCAGCAGGCTGAGGAGTGGCAAGGAGGGACGGACATTATAGGTCCTTGATGCAAGGGAAGTTTCCTGTATCTCAAAAGGAGAATTCCATCCTACCATTTTTTATCATAAAAATCAGATCTAGTAGGCCGGAACATTTGGACGAATTGAATGGGGAGGAATGTGTATGCAAGCTGTAATCGAAAAAGAAGGAAATGGGATCATCGCAAGATTCTATCGCCAGCTCGATCATTCGGTGGAAAAGGTATGGGGTGCTTTAACTGAGAATGATCAGGTGGAAAAGTGGATGTCCAACCTGGAAATGAAGGACCTTCGAAAAGACGGGACCATAAAATTCAATATGAATGATGGGTCAGGGGACTCCTTTGATATGAAGATAAGGGATTTTCAGGAATCTGCCGTTTTAGATTTTGAATGGGGTGACGGCTGGGTTCGTTTCGAGGTATCCCCTGAAAAGGATGGATGTTCATTAGTATTGAAAGAATCCATCCGGCCAGTTAATGATCATACATCAAAAGATTTGGCAGGCTGGCATGTTTGCCTAGATATGTTAAGTGATTTACTGGCTGGTCAATATAAGGATTTTCCAATGGATGAATGGGAAAAATGGCATAAGGAATATATGATCGCCGTCAAACGTATTGATGGATGAATGGCATGCAGGCTGATACATAAGGATTATAATAGACGCAATAGGTCAGCCATTCACCAAGGCGAATAAAAGGTAAGGGAAGGCACTTGCTTTTATGGAAATGATCAGCATCAATCAGCAGACCGGCATATCATCAGTCGGTCTGCTTTTATTTGTGCGCCCGGCATGGGTGCAATCTATAGGGTGAAAGTCCCGAACCATGAAGGCAGTAGTAGTGGTTAGCTTAAT
>NZ_JAOPHO010000075.1:0-15897 GCF_033141925.1 Peribacillus sp. CSMR9 | reverse complement strand
TTGCCAATTTCCTTCAAACCATTAAAATCTTCTTCTGTTTTTGCAATCATTTTTATCCTACCTCATTATCTTTTATCGTCAATAAACTATATGAGTATTAATTGTACCTTTATTTTCTCGAAAAATAAAAGCAATGTAAAATATTTGGTACAATCCCCCTCACCTGAATTATTCTTCGATCAAGGAATAGACTACAAAAAGGATCTAGTACATATGACTATACTAGTAATTGGATTTACCTTCCACTTTTCTTATAGAGCTAATCTGCCCCGATAGTTGCATAGGGAAAAGCTGCCTTAAAAACAGCTCCGATCTTAAGCTAACGCACCCGTTAGCCAGTATTGTGGAGGCAATTAACTTATTCTTGCTGGTAATGTTAAATATCGTAGAAGAGTGAGATTACTTTGGAGCAACAATTGTTTGATTAAAGTTATTCGTTAGCTCAAAGAAAGATCTGTGTAAACATCTCTCGATCCTCAACTAACGTCACCTTTTTGAAGAAAAAATGAATTACTCTTCTCTTGCCTATTTATAATGAATAATATTTCAAGAATACCAATAAAAAGCATAATCAGTCATAACTGAAGAATCACCCAACTGATGTAACATAGCTGAAATATTCCCTCTATGATAGGTTCCATGATTCACAACGTGTAAGACCATTTCAGATATACTTGTTTCTCTTAATCCTGCCCATGGATTATCCAACATTATTCTCTGTTCCATATCTTCCCGTCTGTTCAAAAAGGATTTGAACCGAGATGTTAAAGTGTGAAATTCCGTTTCTAAGTCTTCAATTGGCAGTTTCTCAATCTTTTCTTGAATTTGAAATGAAGATTGCATTGCTTCATTCATACTCTGACCCTCGAGGGTATTAAGCCATCCATATTCCACCAAATAGAGATGAGATAAAACCTTTGAAATAGAAGAAAAGACACTTTTCATTTCCTTTTGATATTTCTCAGGAGAAAGTGTCTTAAGATGATCAATAATCCGTTGATTTGCCCATACATGATAGTTATATAGATTTTCTACATGATTTGCCATACAATCGCCTCCTTATCATCACGTTTTTTTATATTCTTTATCAGAATGAATTATTCCTTTAAATATTATTACTTGTTAACACAAACTATGTATTAGTGATCGACTTTTTTCTTATCAAAATCTCCCCATAACCAACTAAAAAGGGAATGAAATGCTACGAAATAGAATGCGTATGCTAAATTCCCTAACCAATTTATCGTTTGCCCCCTGAAGTATTGCAGACCAGAGCTTGCAATATACATGAGTATGAAACCCACTACATAACTAATGAAGAATCTTTTCTTTGTTATTGCCATAAATACAAACCGCTCCTATTCTTTGGCAGGCAATCCAACTATCCTGCCCCGACAGTTGCATAAAGAAAAAGTTTCCTTAAAGATGCTCAATATTCAACGAATGCACCCGTTAGTTTATGAAGGAATATTTGTCTAAACCTGCCCTTAGTGAAAACCACTTTTATTCCCCCTATAAAAATAAAAATAGTGCCAATTTCTTTTTAATAGAAATCGGCACTTCGTTTATTCGCTATACGTTATCGTGTCGCTTTAGGCGGTTGGCACACGTCACATTTACGTTGTTTATTATTTTTAAATTTCGTAAATGTTTTTTCAAAGTTGCTACCACATGTACATTTAAATAGTAACTTTTGAGAAAAACCGTGATATTCCGTCGATAGCAACTTACTTTCCGAATTTTTCTCAACAAATTCTTTAATTTTACCAATCGTCCATTGTTTATTCATTCTCTTACACCTCCATATTTTATCGCTTTGCGGAGGCTTTTCTTGGCATCCGTTCAATTATAAGTAAAAGTAGTAATTATCCTAAGTTACCCATTATAACATGCTGGCACTCAATTAAACAGATGGAAGGTATCTTAATAAACTAAACTTCCCCTTTAGTTCCATAAAGTAAAAGCTGCCTTAAAGAGATCTTAAGCTAACATACCTTAGTTGTAGAAGGTTTTTGCCGAAAATGCACAGCGATGGACTTTACATGCCCCTACTTATAGGGGTTTTTTCAGGAGTACAGGTCAGGTATTTTCGGGATACAGCATTAAAATATCCTACATCAATAATTGCTTTTTCTCCTTTATCAGGGCATTGAATATGCGTCAGCTGAAGTGATTCATTGATGATGACCAAGTCTATTGCGTCTAATTCTTTTTTGCAGCACAAACATTTTACAGGCAGTAAGTTTTCTTTCTCCATTAAAGAAGCCCCCTTTTTGATAAATAGGTATTCTTTATTTCTAGTTGCTAATCCTACCTGTTCACATAACCGTCAAAAATTCCTTTTTCCATTACATGTTTAGTTGGTGTCTATATAGATTGTTCAACCAGTCTTCCCTGATAGCTCCTTAAAGTAAAAGCTGCCTTAAAGACAGCTCTGATCTTCAGTAAACGCATCTTGAATAAGAATATTACTTCTGGTTTGCGACCTCCATTACAATTCGAGAAACTAACCTGAATTATCATTCCAATTTTCACCACAAATTCTTTTTAATTGTAAATCAACTGGGAATTTTCTGTACTTATTTCATTTTAACTTCCATACTTTATGTATGTAGTATATTCTTATCAATTACTTTAACTTCAGAACTCTGCTAATGAATAAGCAAGTTAATAATTGTACTTGAAAATGGAGTGATACGATGAATAAGACGTATGATGTCATCATTACCGGTGCTAGATGTGCCGGCTCTACCTTGGCGATTTACCTTGCTAATGCAGGTTTCCATGTGTTGTTGGTGGACCGATCGACTTTTCCAAGGGACACATTATCAACCCATACATTTTTCAATAATACTGTCGCTCTTCTTCGAGAAATAGGGGTCCTGGACAAGTTATTGGAAACAAAAGCACCACCGGTACGGGATATTAAATTTCAATTTGAGGATACCGTTATAGAAGGTCTCATCCCTGAGGTTTCTGGAGAGGACAGTTGTTATTGCATTAGAAGAACTTATCTCGATCATATCCTACTGGAACAAGCCAAATCTCAAATGAATGTAACCGTTTTAGAAGGGTTCCGTGTGACGGATGTCATCCGTGATGACGAAACAGTAATAGGCGTGAAAGGTGTAGACGCCAACAACGAGAAACAAGAATTTTTAGCTCGCCTTGTAGTCGGGGCAGACGGCCGATCCTCTATTATTCGCAAGCTGGTAAACAGTGAACTCAAAATAAGCATTTCGGCAACAGTCGGCATTTATTTCGGGTATTTCTCTGGATTTCGCCACGATAATGTCCCTAAATTTGAAGTATACAAAAGAAAAGAAAACACAGCCATTCTCTTTCCGACGAATGATGACTTATATGTTATTACCGGCATTTTCCCATTAGAAAATAAGGAATTGATAGAACGGTTGAAATTAAATCCGGAAAGCTGTCTACGGAATCTCTTAACAGATAACTTTCCGAATACAACAATTGGGGCGCGCTTGAAAAATGCCGAACTAGTAGAACCGGTCAAAGGCATCCTCGGATATGACAATTACTGGTATGAAGGAATGGGAAAAGGATGGGCGTTGGTTGGAGATGCAGTTTGTTTTAAAGATCCTGGCATGGCGCAGGGTATCCATGATGCTATATGTGGAGCACGTATATTATCCACTATTCTATCAAAATATAAGGGACAATCCGATCAATCAAATCAAATGTCTGAAGAATATCAAAAGGCAATAGAAGATGAGTTTATGGTTCGGTTTCACATGGGATGCCAAATTTCGAAGAATGAACAAATATCTGAACAACAGGATGCTGTCAACAAACTAATCAGTTCCCATCCAGAGGCAATAGAAAAGTTTTTAGGGATTTACAATTACGCAAACGAGCCCGCTGTTTTAGAAAAAGAACTCGCACGAATTATGCAGTCGATCCGGCAATGATTTTTAGAAATTACGGGATTCAAGAGGATCGTTTGATCAATCTTTACTTTAAAGCTACAGTTGATTCTTTTTTCAGCGAATGCTTTAGGACAATTAGAGAAATAAAAAAGGGCATTTCCTAACGTCAGGAAATGCTTTTTTTTGCTGAGATTTTGCTTTGTTTACAAAATACCGAAATTTTGGGCGGTACCCATTCTATACGTCTTTTTCGAGGACAAAAAACGACAAAACAAATAAAAAGTAATAAAAATAATATACGTCTAAAATAGCACTTAAAGTAAGTGTAAATTATCAATAGGCAAACCCGCATGAGCAACGGTTTTTCCCAAATAACAGATGATAAGATGCGGGGAATTCCTGATTGACTCGTTGAACTTCATATGCAAACTCCTTATCATCCTTTGGTACGGGCGAAAGTGCATCCGCTTTTTCTTGAGAATCAATATTAGCACCAGGTGGTACGAACCTGCCAGGTGGAATTCGAACGCCATTTGTTACTACTGCATTATAAGCAATAAATGAACCTCTCCCTACAATTGCGGTATAAACAATCGAATTAAAACCAACAAATACTTCGTCTGCTATATAACAAGGACCATGTATAAGGGCACCATGAGCAATGGTCACTTCATTTCCAACGAAGATAGAATACCTCTTTTTTCCAGATGTGATCCTTTTATTTAATAAACCATGTAAAATCACCCCGTCCTGGATATTTGTATTAGAACCTATATAAAAAGGGGTTCCTTCATCCGCACGTATGCTTACATTAGGAGCTACAAAAACATTGTTTCTAATTGTAACATCCCCTATGACACTGGAAAACTGACTTACAAAAGCTGTTTTATCAATTTCAGGAAAACGTTGAACAGGATTAAATGAAGTAACAGGGTTGGGGCTTATGAATGGTTCAAAACAGTGAGAATTGTTATTAGAGGAGTTTGATCCTTTTTTTTCTCTCAAGTTATCACCTCCTTCACAATCTAATGGTGTTTAGTTAGTTTATGTAGGAAGATTGGGTGAGGAATGGGCTTCATTAAAACAGTAATAATATCAGGTTACTATCCCTTTAATTGCATAAAGAAAAAGCTTCCTTAAAAACAGCTCTGATTTTCAGCTAACGCACACGTTTGTAAAAGACAAAAAGGCATTAGCCCTTATTCAATAAAGAGTTCTTTAGCAAAAACATCAATGCTTTAGTCTTTCTTTTTCCAAGACATTAAATCAAAAAAAGCCAATCCAAATGATACACCCAAAGGAATACCTAAATCCCAAACCTCCATTTCCGAACGTTTAAAAAAATAAGAAAGAAGATAGTTCAAAGCACTTAAAGAAATAAACCAAGTAATAAACGTAAAAAGCCTTTTTCTTATTTGAATCCAATTTAACTTTCTTGTATTCGCAATAACTAAAAAGATGGAGAACAAACCATATAGAAGAAGATAAATTAGATATCCTATGATAAATTTAAAAGAAAGCGAAGTATCAATATCCTTATATATTATAAATATCGTAAGTATGGTTCCTGCCAAAAGTACAATAGACAAAATTATGTTTAATGAAATATATTTCTTCATCTTTTACCCCTTTACCTTCAAAGTCTTGATTTCTTTTGATTATCTCAAAATATCAGAACTTATGTATTGGTAACTCATTCCTTGTTGAACTATCCAGCCCCAATAGTTCCATAAAAAAAGCTGTCTTAAAGACAGCTCCAGACTGTAGACAAATTCGATTTTCATCGAGTTGAACTGCCCCGTACTGGGATCCCGGTAGGAATTCCGTGACAATCTTGTTTTGAAATCCTGCGAATAAGCGAGTATACGTGAGCATTATCTATTAAACTGTGGGAGTTCATTAGGAAACCCTGTATTGAAACAAAGAAAAGAAATAAAGTGACAACTTATGCTGCCTACTGCAACTCCTCCATTACACGCCGGATCTGGAAGATGGCCAACAACTGCTGTATCCTCAGCCCCTAATAAAGGGGTTGTCATCGTTGAAATCGTTAAGGGGTTGGCTAAAGCAAGGTAAGTTCGATGATCCATCTTTTCCCTCCAATATGTTCTTCAGAAAAAACATAAACAAGGGCCTCGATTTTCAAGTGGAAATCGAGGCCTTTCAATCAATAAATATACATTCTAGACTAGGTCTTGTTAATCCTCGTTGGAAGAGAACGAAAACGTGGATGCTCAGCAAGGATAGAACCTCTCATCTGTTTGACGACAGGGTGTTCTGATGAAAAAAACTGATTTTTAGAATCGTAAAACTCGATTAATTCTCCTTTTTCTAGTACACCGAAAGTATCCGCGATTGAATAGGCCGCTTTAATATCATGTGTAATAAAAAAATAAGCTAAGCCGAAGTCTTTTTTTAACTCACTTAATAATTCTAAAATTAGTGTTTGATTAACCATATCCAGACTGCTTACGGATTCGTCTAAGACGATTAGCAGTGGCTTAAGAGAGATTGCTCTAGCAATATTAATTCTTTGCAATTGTCCACCGCTAAATTGGTGTGGGTATTTTTTTAAATCCTTCTCACTTAGGCCTACTCTTTCCAATAACTCAATAACGGTTCTTCTTTGTTCGGCTACGGTTAGTTTTTCATAGTTTTCTAATGGCTCTCCTATAATATGCTCGGCTGTCATTCGTGGATTGACAGATGAATACGAATCTTGAAAGACGACTTGTAGATCACGGCGTATCTTTTGTCGAATGAGCTTATCAGCAGTATAAATATCATGCCCTTGAAACAGAACTTGTCCTTGCTGTGGACGTTCTAATCCAAGAATCACTTTTCCTAATGTGCTTTTTCCAGCTCCACTCGTCCCAAGTAGTCCTAAACATGTTCCTTCGTCAATAGAGAGAAAAATGTCAGTGAGGACTTTTTTTGAATGGTCTTTCCTTTTAAAAAACGTATGAGAATTATAGCTATGGGTTACTGCTTTTACTTGTAATAAACTCATTTGTTCACCCCTCAAAGAATGCAATCCATATATCACAACATATGGATGATAGGTTCTTCATGATTTAAGATAAGGCGGGCATTTAGCAGTTTCTTTGTATACTCATGCTGCGGATTATCAAATAATTCAAATACATTTGCAGTTTCTACCATTCTGCCATGTTGCATGACGACTACATCATCTGCCATTTCAGAAATGACTCCCAGATCATGAGAAATGAGTAAAATGGATGTTCCATATTCAGAACGAATTTTATCCAAGTGACGAAGTACTTGTAATTGGTTATGAACGTCGAGTGCAGTTGTCGGCTCATCAGCAATAATAACGGAAGGATTTAAACATGCGGCCATCGCAATCATCACGCGTTGAAGCATACCTCCACTCAATTGAAAAGGATAGCTTTTTAATAGTTTCGCGGGATATGGCAGGTTTACATTTTGCATCGCATCGATGGCAAGCTCTTTTGCTTGTTTTTTATCCAATGAGGTATGAGACCTAATCGTTTCGATAAATTGATTGCCAATTGTAAAAACAGGCGTAAATGAATTCATCGGATTTTGCATAATAAAAGCAATATCCTTGCCACGAATTTCACGTATTTCTTTATCGTCTAAACCATTCAATTCTCGTCCTTGGAGTGTAATGCTACCTTCAATCGTCGTTGTTTTCCGATCAAGAAGCTGCAGAATGGACATACTCGTAACGGTTTTACCACTCCCACTTTCCCCAACAAGACCAAGTACCTTCCCTTTTTCCAGTTCAAAATTAATATCCTGAACGATGGTGGAAGCACCATCTTTTGTTCGTACCTGTACATGTAGATCGCTCACTTTTAATACATTCGATCGTTCTGTTCTCAATCTTCTCATTCCTTTTTATTAACGACGTTTGACTCCAAAACGTTCTGATAGCGCTTCGCCTAATAAATTAAAGGTGACAACAACGAGCATAATCATCAAACCTGGATATAGCATTAATTCTGGATTCGCCCGAATATACGATTTCCCTTCATTAATCATTGCTCCCCATTCTGGTGTAGGGGATTGCACACCTAAACCTAGAAAAGACATGGCGGATATATCCATGATGGCCCAGCCCATTTCTAATGTACCCATAACAGCGAGCGGAGGGAGAACATTTGGAACTATATGTTTCTTTATTATCTTCCATTGAGAAGAACCACTTATTTTAGCTGCCGCTATATAGTTTTGTTCTTTCAGACTAAGTACCATACCTCGAAAAATTCTCGCGTAATACACCCATTGCACAAGCATCAATGCTAAGATGACTTGTTTAAGGCCAGGTCCCAATATACCAACAAGTCCAAGAATGAGCAAGAGATTAGGAAATGCCATAACACCATCACAAAGTCTCATTAGCACCTGGTCCACCCATCCACCTTTATAACCAGCAATGGTTCCAACAATCAAACCTAAGCCTAAAGATGAAATAAAGATTAATGTGGCAAATCCTAACGAAATGCGGGCTCCATATAAGATGCGTGATAACGTGCATCTTCCTAAATAATCAGTTCCCAATGGATACTCAAAGGAAGAGGGCTGTAGTTTATTAGCTAAATTGACAGCAATAGGATCATTTGGTGCAATCCAAGGAGCCAAGATCGTGATGATAAATAGGAAGCTCAATATTATCGAACAAAGGACAATCACTTTCTGACTTCTCATCATAATGCGAAGACTTGTTATCATTGATGTTGCCCTCCTTTTCTGGAGATGCGCGGGTCGATAAACATTTGAATAAGGTCAACAATCAAGTTACTAATAATGAATAGTCCCGCTGCTAAAAGCACATAGCATTGAATGACAGGAACATCCCGGTTAAAAATAGCTTCAATAAAATAACGACCAAATCCGGGCCAGGAAAAGACCGCTTCGACGATAATGGTTCCAGTCAGTAGCTTTCCTAAATTCATCCCTAGTCCAGTAATCATAGGGGATATGGCTATTCTCAATACATGTTTTCCCATAATGACTTTTTCATGAATCCCTCTTGTGCGAGTAAAAAGGATATAAGGTTCCTGTAAATTTTCAAGAACGCTAGCACGTAATAATCGAGTATACAGGGCTATTAATGGCAAAGCTAAAGTAACGGAAGGGAGAACCAAATGTTTCCAAGTCCCGATCCCTTCAACGGGGAATAGGTCGAGTTTAACAGAAAAGAAGAAGATCAATAAATAACCAAGCCAAAAAGAGGGGATGGATGCCCCGAAAAAAGAGAGAAGTCGACTAAAATGGTCAATACCACTGTTTTTCTTTATGCCTGCCAAAAAACCAAGAGGGACACTGACCAGGACCGCTAATATGATGCTACATAAAGCTAACTGAATAGTCGCTGGCATTCTATAGGTTACCTCATCCCAAACAGGTTTATTCGAAACATAAGATATGCCAAAATCAAATTGGCATATCTTAATGATAGAGTTTACATATTGAACATAGAGAGGTTGATCTAAGCCAAACTCATGCCTTTTCTGAGCCAACATCTCATCTGTGGGCTGGATATGTGCTGCCGATAAATATGCCTCGGCTGGGTCCACGGGTGAAAGGTGAATCATTCCAAACATTAGAAGGATGGCCAAAATAAAGATGGGAATAATGGCCATAATTCGTTTCAAGATATACGTGCCCATGAAAATCCTCCTGTAACTTACTACTCGATGCTAATTCCTGTGAATGGATGTTCATCCCGGTTAGCAGGGAATGTAAAATTAGATATATCTTTTTGATAAACAGCTATTTTCTTAATATAAGAAATAGGTACAATCGCTCCTTGGTCTTGTAATGATTCCAATATAGTTGAGTAAAGTTCTTGACGTTCCTTTTCATCTTTTATTTTGGGAACATCTGCAATTTGTTTTAACAACTTATCTCTGTTCGGATAAGATGAAATGGCCTCGTTAAATCCATATCCTTTTGAACCAACGATGTTTACGAAAGTATGGGGATCATATGGTGCGCCATAGTTACTAAAGAAATTCAATTCAAAATCATTAGCTTTAAATCTTTGAATTTGTACCGTAAGCTCAACTCCAACGATATTTAATTTAACACCTAGTGCCGCCCACTCAGATTGTAATGTTTCCGCCATTGCTTTTTGAATTGATTCTGCAGAGTCGTACATTAACTCGATTTCAAGTGGTTTACCGTCTTTTTCACGAACGCTTTTTCCTTTTGGCAGCTTCCATCCTGCTTCATCTAATAAAGCTTTTGCTTTTTTAACATTATAATCAATCGGTGTTACATCAATGTCTGAAGCATAAGGAAAGTTTGTCGGTAAAATAAAATCTGCCTTCTCTTCCACCCCAGAAGTAACTCCGTCAACCATTGCTTTTTTATTAAATCCATATTGTAACGCTTGACGAACACGTAAATCTGATAGCTGTTCTTTCTTCGTATTCATAACTAGTTGTCTTGTCGCAACCGGATCAGAAATACTAGTCTTATAGCTACCTGTTTTTTCTAATTGTTTGAAAGTATCTAGACTGATAACGCCTTCACCATAAATAAGGTCTAAGTCACCTTTTTCAAAAGCAAGGACTCGGGTTTCAGCATCAGGAATGATCTTGATTTTGATTTTCTTTACTTTAGGGAGTTCACCCCAATAATTTTCATTACGTTTGAAAATAGCATATTCATCTGCTTTATATTCTTCCAAAATCCATGGACCTGTACCGACTGGTTTTGTAATACCTTTTGAAGTGTCACCATCTTTAGGGAATCCAGCATCACCTAAGAAACGGACTGGACGTACGACGGCTAACTCTTGAATAGTAGGATAATACGGCTCCTTTAATGTTAGTTTAAACGTATTTTGGTCAATTACTTCCGTATGATCTACTTTCGGAATAAAGCCCAACCAACTATGTAAATCAACATTTTTCAATATAGCATCAAAGTTCTTTTTAACAATTTCAGCATTAAAGCTTGTACCGTCTGAAAACTTCACATCTTGACGTAGATTGAACGTATACTCCTTCCCATCCTTGGAAATTTTCCAAGATTTTGCTAAATGTGGTTTCAGCTCGCCCCCATCTTGGTAGCTAACCAAAGGTTCATATACCATCGATTGAGCGAATAATTGAGAAGGATTATAGACATGCGGATTCATTTCACCTATATCCCTAGGCCAAGCAAAAGTAAGCATGTCTTTACTATCTTTATTTGATTTTGAAATTTCTTTTGATTCATTTGTACATCCAAGTAAAAGCGTTGATAAAATTAAAACGATTGCTGATATATATAACACTTGTTTGCTGTTTCTTCTTTTTGACATGAATTGGTGCCTCCAGTACCATATTGAGAATCATTTTCAATTCTAAAGAGTAACTATATTATTGTCAATATAATGTCTGAACTCTCGAAAAGTATAATAAAAAAACACCATCCTTTCTCGTAAACTATTTACGATAAGCATAGCGTTTTTTTATTTTAGAAGGTATTGTTTTAACTTAGGTTGATGGGCTTGGGGTCCTACCACATGCCCATCAAGCTAAGCGCACAAGAGATAATATAAAAGTGTGTTCTCTTTAATTTGCTATGGTAACACTAAAAATGCGCATGACAAAAAAACCATCAAATAGGTTTTTTAAAAAAATATTAGGCAGCTTTAAGTTTTTGTGACGTACAATCATACACAATACCTAAGATATCAAAGACCGTTTTCTTGTTATAACGATGACATTTCCGTCCGTTTTTCTCCAAAAGGTGAAACAGACATAGAAAAATTTTTGATAATTCTTTGGCGTCCTTTTGTAATCCTTGATAAAACAATAAATAATAGTCTTTTATTATATAGATGGATTTATATTCACTTAACTCCTTCTTTTTCTTATCTAAAAGTAACTGACGCATACTAAACATCGTAGATGAACAGAGTAAAATGCTAATAAGTTGCCCATACAAGTGACACTCTAAGCGTTCCCTCTTAATCTCTTTGCACTTGTCAATTTGAAAGAAAGATTTCCATGTCTTAAATAGAATTTCAATCTGCCAACGTAACGAATACAGTTCATGAATATGTTCCGTTGGAACGTCTTCTAAAGAAAGATTTGTAATATATACGTTCATTCCACTTAATCGTTTGCTTCGGTCTCTATAGATAATGCCCTTCTTCTTTTCTTTTTTTGCTTGTTCTTTCAATCTTTTCTCTGTTTGTACCTCAGTTAGTCGATGAATAATCACTCGGGCGGGTAGTTTTTGATACAGCCCAATGTATGCTTCTGAAATTTCAAGTGTTTGACCAGGTTGTAATTGATTCATAAGCTCTTCCGTGTCTAACTGAATAAAGAGAGTACCTTTCTTCACAGTCCCATTTCGAAAAAACTCTGGTTCATCATTCTTACGATATATACGAGAATTCAACTTCAAACGTGAGACATAGTAAGCACCTTCATCATTCATTTTCTGTAAGTCGTGTAAGTCGAAATACCCTAAATCCCTTATGTATAAGTCTTTCGGTTGAATGGTTAGTAGACTCGTGGAACCGAAGGTTTTATCATTTTCTCTCCCTTCTCCTACATAAACGTGGAGGAACTTCCCACTCAATAAGTCATATTCAAGTTGGATTTTAACACCTGCGGTATGGCTACTTCCGCCAGAACCTTGATAATGTGAAGCAAACTTATCTGGAAGTTGAAATGTTGTAGAATCTAGGATCCGAATACGTTTAAAAGTCGTGGAGTATGGATGAAGTATTTCTTGTGTTGAATGAATTCTTTGAGTTAGAAGATTAGCTAGAACTTGTTGAAGAAACTGTACGGCTGAACCATTAAATCGTTGATTAAGCCCTTCAGGGCTCATGAGGACACCTGTAGATGCTTCGAGACGGCTACACAATTGTGTGAGTGGTGTACTCGCAACCTGTTGACTAAGCCATACACATAAAGCAATTAATTCTTGTGCTTGATATTTACTTGTACGTTGAACAAACCCAACTTTTTTAGCTAATTGTTGTAGAGAAGACGGAGATAAGTAGTTTTGAAGTTCTTGAGAAAAGAGATTCATTTCGTCTGAAACAGAAAAACTCATAGAAAACGCCATCCTTCCTGTATATTTCTACAAAAAGAATAGCGCTTTTTTCGTTATGATGATACAAATTCACCTTAGCTTGATGGCGATGTGGCTGTACCCCATTTAACAAAGGAACTTAAATCTGTATCTTAATAAAAAACACTATAATTATAGGAGAAGCTCATTAAAAAGAAGCCTTGTTATATAAAGATTAAGGCTTCTTTTTATTTTACATTTATATATGTCTTTTTATAATGAATCAAAATTATAATGAGAGAACCTATTAATTCCTGTACACAAATGTCCGGAAGTTTCTTGTCGAAACTAATTACTAATTATTTAATACTTGGATAGATGCAGTAAATCCATCCTTTTCAGAAAAGGATAAATTAACTTGTAAATGATCAGCAACGAACTGATGATAGTCCTGTAAGTATACTGCAACAGCATCAATGATGTCTTGTTCATACAATCGTGTGGCACGTCCTAATGCTAAAGTAGAAGCAGCAAGCCCAAGAGAAGGGTGAAACTCCAAATCTACTTCTACCTGTTGAGGTTCGATGCTTTCTTTTACCGCAATATAAATACAAATACTATCCACAAGATCTTGTTCATTAAATAGTACTTCCATCTTAAATTTCTCCTTAATATCTTCTTCTTGTAAAGATGTTTTTAATTACCCAGATGATGACTAAAATCAAAAGTATATCCACAAGAATTCCCAAAAAGGAAAATCCATTTGAAGCATTACTTCCATATGCACCATTATAATTTCCTCCAAATGGATGAAGCATATGGCCTAAAAGTGCCCCCGTTCCAAACGCTGCAGCATGAGTCAGTATACTTTTTGTTCGTGAAGGTGGGGTCTGGTTATAAGTCGTGTGAGAGTTAGAACGTAATGGCGTTCTTGTAACGTTGCTTGATGGGGACTTATATCCAGAATGATAAGTTCCACTTGAATATGTGCCCCTACTTGAATGAGAACTGAACGAAGAACTGTGACTGAAAGAACTATGACCACTAAATCCTTTTGCCTGAGCAATATTTGGTAAAGCTATTGCAAATATTAATACAAAAATTAAGGTCAATTTTTTCATTACAATTACTCCTGTCTTTATTAATCTAATATAGCCAATTTTTAATAAAGTTTCTTTCCTAGAAGGCTTATTTTGATGTTACTATACCACTTAATTTATAGATTTCTACTAATTTCATCTATTTTTAATGTAATTTTAAGGTGAATTTTAGGGTGAATATAAATGATTAAGAAAAGTAAACAGATTTTCAATTAAACGTTATAATGATACTTGTTTACGTACTAAACTAAACAGTAAGAAAGAAGTGCCATTACGAGAAAGTTACCCCTCCTTTTCAAAGCCTGGTCAATGAAAACAGACATAAAATATTAGGAGATAAAAAGGTCATGGAAAAAATTGAAGCTCGCCAGGGGCAGACTATAAAGATGAAAACGAAATAAGAGTAGAATAAAAACATCCTATCTAAACGGATGTTTTTTTTTGTGGTAATGCGGTTGCATTCCTAGGTAAATGTGTTTTTTGCAGGATTTCCCACCTGCTATATCGAACCTAGAAAGTCACGGGAAAGGGGCTGTTAATATGAATTCAAAAGAACAAAAGAGGTTTGCAACTACTAGAGAACAAATGGAGAATGCTAAAGAACGAACTGATTTATCATCTGAGTTAGAAAAAGACTTAGAGAATTTAGGATTACAACGACGAATGAAGCAATTAGAGTTGGAAAACAAGTTCCTAAAAAAACAGAACGATGAACTAGTTTAATTCACAGCACCCGTTCAGGGGTGCTGTTTCAACATTTTAACACTTTTACGTCAGAACCCCCTATCTATGATCAATACTTTCTCTCAGGACAAACAAATAAAAAAGATGATTTACTCTCTTTTTATTTAATTCATCTCCCTCCATCTATGTATGTTTTATGATGAGATTCCATTAATCGCTCTTCACATTAAATCAACAGAAGATGACTGTCTTTGATATTCTTGGGGTTGTGTATCAAACGACGGTGAAGGATAGACAAGCTGCCTAGCAAAAAATATCGCTTTTTTCAAGGTTTCTTTGACATGCCTAATTTCCCAGTACTGGGTAGTTTTGAATCAATATTATTTGGCTCTATTAATTTATGTTGTTAGCTTGATGGCGATGGGGTCCTACCAACAAAACGCGGAAAACATACATTAAGGAAAATACTGTAGTAAACAACGAGTATAGTCTGTAAATCCATACCAATAACGGTTATTAAACTGCTATTTTGGTGATTTGTTTTTGGTTATAGAAAATCTTTAAGAAATCCACGTTACGAACTACATCTTAAACTTCACCAAAAACGAGGGTTTATGGTGAAAAATATCTTTAGCGTATAAAAAACTGCTTTTTCATTCCAAAATATGTCTTAGCGTATGTTTTTTGCGAAATGTTGGCGGTAGGCCGTCTAGAAAGGGAGAACGCCCCATTCCCCCTACTCAGGCCTACAGGCAGTTAAATAAGGCTGCAGAGTTTGCTGGCGTAGAACATGTCGGCAACCATACTTTAAGGAAAACGTTTGGCTATTGGTTTTACAAGGCTACGAAGGATATTGCCATGTTGCAACGGATCCTTCATCATTCCCATCCTTCCGTCACCCTGCGTTATATCGGCATTACCGAAGAAGAAACGAATAACGTATTGAAAACATTTAGTGTTTTTCACTAAGGCTCCAATTTCATTCATGTTGATCGTTAACAAAAAGAAAAGGAACACTTTCTTGGTTCTTTGAGATGTCTTATGTGGGGTAGCGTCAGGAAAATGCGGATTTACAACGATAAGCCAAATTTTCAAGACGATTACCCCACTATGATGATGGCAAAACAAATATATGATCAAGTAAACTACGTAAAACTCTATTTTTCTATCATTTCTGGCATCTGAAGTAATTGTGACAAATGTGC
>NZ_JAOPHO010000074.1:0-16212 GCF_033141925.1 Peribacillus sp. CSMR9 | reverse complement strand
ATCCGCTCCCTTTCCGCCGACTGTCTGCCAAGCCTCCTCACCGCAAGCGGCTGTGGGGTCTTGGCTAGCCAGTAATTCGGCAGGAGTGTCGCAAATTTCTTCAATCTAGTGTTTCATCCATATAAAAAGTAAAAAACATGAAGGATAAACAAGTCTTCTTTTATAAAAGGATTCGGGGTGAGATACTTCGGCCCCCTTTTTTAGACAAAAGTGTTTATATCTGAATGAGTTGATTGGAACGGAAGGTACGAGACTCCTGCGGGGAAAGCGAGTGCCTGGAGTGGAAATCAAAGTACAAATTTTAAAGTAATCAATTATTATCAAGTTTGTCTATAGTCAACCGCTTTGTTTTAAAATTAGATAGAACCACTTTTGTCGACAAACTGAAACCGCTTATAGCGTTTTTTTCTTTTGGAAAATATGTAATTTTACTAGATAAAAAGGTTAGTAAAACCAAATCACTCGGTATACAATCTAGTTAGGGATAATAGTAGAATGGGTTCATGTCAAAACCTCATCCATAGCTATTCTTAATCATATTTTTTGGAGTGATTTCATGCACAAACTTATTCAGGCCTTACTGTCGGTTCTACTGCTGTTTATGATTCTGCCAATCTGCCAGCCGGATGCTGCATCTGCAGAAGAAATCCCGCAATCCGATGGTGTCATCGTCAAATATAAAGAGACGAATGATGAACCGATCAACGACTTGATAGAAAAGGTCGAGGTCCCTAAAGGGGAAACGACCGATAACGTTATCGAGGAACTTGAAGAACAGAAGAATGTGGAATATGCAGAGCCAAACTATCTTTTCAAGAAGATGAACAGTCCGAACGACCCTGCCTATAAAGACCAGTGGCATCATAAAACGCTTGGAACGAATGCAGCATGGACAAAAACCATGGGCTCAAAGGAAATGATCGTAGCCATTATTGACGATGGGATCGATCGTAACCACGCTGATTTAAAAGGGAAAATCGTCAATGCCTATGATACGGTACGCAATCGGAAGAATATCGTACCAAAAGGGGAGCATGGAACGCATATCGCTGGCATCATTGCAGGTTCTGCAAACAACGGCATTGGCGGAGCGGGTGTTGCGCCTAACGTAAAACTCATGCCGATCAACGTTTTTGATGGCGAATATGCCAATACGGCCGATATCATTGACGCCATTCATTTTGCCGTACAGCACAAGGCTAACATCATCAATATGAGCCTGGGAGACACCAGTTATTCGGAGGCGTTGAACAAGGCCGTCCAAGAAGCCTATAAAAAAGGCGTCCTGATCGTCGCAGCTGCCGGGAATGAAGGTGATATGGGCAAAAATGTACAGCGTGTGTATCCAGCAGCATACAGCCATGTCATTTCCGTTGCCGCCACTGACTCAAGGGACAAGCGTGCCAGTTATTCCAACTACCATTCAACAGTGGATATTGCAGCCCCTGGAGATGATATCCTTTCAACCTTACCGGATGGTAAATACGGCTGGATGAGCGGAACATCGATGGCCACGCCGATGGTGACGGGTGTAGCGGCACTGATTTGGTCGTATGAGCCCAAGCTCAACAAATCGGAGGTCGAATACCGCCTATATGATTCAGCCGTGGACCTCGGTGCAAAAGGGAAAGACATCTACTATGGAAACGGGCGGCTCAATGCCAAAAAAGCGCTGGAAATGAAGACGCTGACCAAACCGGCCGTGACCGCGATTTCCGATAGGGACACGAAGATGAATGGGAAAATCCCAACTGATTTCAAAACGGGGACCGTCTCCATTTATACCGATAAAAAACAACTCGCCACGGTGAAGATCAACGGCGAAAGGTCGTTTACAGCGACCATCGAAAAACAAACAGCCGGTACGATGATCTCTACTAGGGTCATCGATAAATCGGGAAATAAAAGTATACCCGTTTCGTTTAAAGTGGTAGATAAAACGGCTCCCTTAAAACCGTCAGTAAATACGGTAGGAGACAATACCGTAAAAGTAACAGGAAAAGCGGAAGCGAGCGCTAAGGTCACTGTCAAAAATGGCAGTACGGTCCTTGGTAAAGCAAATTCCAATAACGCTGGGAATTTCACCGTTACGATGTCAAAGAAACAAAAAGCAGGAAAAGTCCTAGCCGTTACAGCAACCGATAAAGCAGGAAATACAAGCTCAGTCAAAACAGTGACCGTCGCAGACAAAACAGCACCAAGTAAACCTACGGTCAACACGGTCACGACAAAAACGACAAAAGTAACAGGCAAAGCAGAAGCCAACTCCACTGTCTCCATCAAAGCATCAGGAAAAGTGATCGGCTCTGCCACAGCAACGAATAAAGGTGCTTTCTCGGTTAAAATCCCCAAGCAAAAAGCCGGGAAAAACCTATATACCTATGCCAAAGACAAAGCGAAAAACGTAAGTGAATCAAGGAAAGTCACGGTTAAAAAGTGATATGAAAATAGGAACAGCCCCCATAATAAGTACTGGGGGCTGTACTTGTATCACTCTTGTTTTGGGTCAAAAAAAAGAAGCAATAGCGAATATTGCTTCTTTGCTCATCTGTTGTTTCAACTACTTTGCAATATCGTCCTACACGAAATACTTTAAATTTCACCTTCTTCAAGCCTCCTATTATATTCAATTTTACTTATTAATCCTTTTGCATTACAGGTAAGACAATCTGTATAAATATCGTAGGCCCCCGTACCTGCACAAACATGGCACTTGACATGAGTTTCCGGTATATCCTTTTGCATGAATGAAAAAAGTTTTCCAATATACTGCAGAATAAGCATTCCCAAAACTCCTTTTTTTTTTAATCATACAACAAAAAAAGGCGAAACCAACATGAAATACAATATCATTACTTAAATCAAATAAAACCATTACATACTTTACATTGAATTAAAAAATCGCCTCGATAGATTCAAGGTTATTTTATTAGGTAAGAAAGGGCGAGGAGTGAACAGTCATTAAAGATATACTTATTTAATTTTTCGTTGCCGTACAGTTTTGTTCCAACTCTCCCTTTAAATCAAAGGCTGTTTTCACATACTTTGTTGCTATTTACCAGGTAGTTAGTTGTGGTTGATTTCCCCTCCAGATGCTCGCTTTCCGCGGGGCGGGCGGTGAGCCTCCTCGGCGTAAACGCCTGTGGGGTCTCACCTGTCCCGCTGCTCCCGCAGGAGTCTCGCACTTCCGCTCCAATCAACCTTAAATAGTTTCGTTTTAAAAACAACAATCTTTACGAAAAGAGCCAAATCAAAAAAGCCGCTCAAATGGAACGGCCTAACTTTCCTTTATAAACTATCAGGAAGTTTGTCTACTGCATTTATGGGCTTTGGGAAACCTGTGGGATATTATAATCCGGATTTAATTATTTTTTTCTCAAAATCCATAGGTAAGCCAATATTGAAATCCCCACAGAGACTGCTGCCATTATGTAAATGCTAATATACCCAAATAGATAGCCGATTTGGCCGAAGAGGATGGCACCGCAACCGATTCCAAGATCAAAGAAGGAATAGAAAGTGGCATTGGCCATGCCCTTTCGATTTCGGGCAGCGTGTTCAAGAGACCACGCTTGAAGAGCCGGTTGGACAGCCCCGAATCCAATGCCATAAAAAATAGCTGCCATATACAGAATCATGTTACTTGGCATCCATGCTAGCAATAGCATCGCCGCCACGATAAAAAGAGCAGATGGAATGAAGACAGCTTGATGTCCTTTTTGATCAAAGATTTTTCCAGCGAACATTCGTGTGAAAATAAGAGCTAAAGCGTAAAGAAAAAAGTATCCTTGAATACCTGTCAGACCTTTTTCGATAGTATAAAGCGGTAAGAAGGTAGCAATCCCGCCAAAAGATACCGTAATGAAAAAAACAAGAACGGACGGAGCAACAGCGCTTTTTTCATAAATGTCAAACCTATTAGTTTTAGCGGGGACAGAAGGATGATCTACTTTTTTATAGGTAATTGTTGAAGCCATGATCCAAGCTGCCAGGCTTAATGCCCCGCAAAATAAAAACAAATGCTGAAAGGTTAAAACATCCGCTAAGAAAAGCCCGAATGACGGACCAAAAGCCATCGCCAAATTCCCCGATAAAGTGAAGTATCCCATTCCCTCACCCCGACGCTTTGCTGGAATAAGATCGGAGGCAATCGTACCTGATGCGGTGGTCGTATATCCCCAGCCAATCCCTTGGACAATCCTCATTGCACATAGAAGGAAAATACTCATCATAAATCCAAACGAGCCTATCGCTACAGCCAAAAAGGCTAGACCGAACAGGAAAACAAAACGTCTACC
Organism: Peribacillus sp. CSMR9; assembly: GCF_033141925.1. Classification (NCBI taxonomy): domain Bacteria; kingdom Bacillati; phylum Bacillota; class Bacilli; order Caryophanales; family Bacillaceae; genus Peribacillus; species Peribacillus sp. CSMR9. The sequence continues at coordinate 11,914 of NZ_JAOPHO010000074.1, read as the reverse complement.
TTTTGTTTCCAGGGCCTGTCCGGCAAAGGGGCGGACAATCAGAGCGGAAAATAAAAACATGCCAGCAACTAACCCAATATACCGTTCATTGCCGCCAAGCTCTTTTACAAAAAGCGGAAGGGTAGGGGAAGTCATTTGAAAGGATAAAAAAACAAAGAAGTTAGCAATGAAAATCATCACAAAATCACGTGTCCAGATTTTATTGGCAACCGGAAGTTCTTCTTTTAACAAGGGTATACCCATAATAGTTATTCTCCTTAATTGATAGTAATTATCATTCTCATTTTACTAGAGTTATAGAAAACAATCTATATAGAATAGAAATAGAAAATAAGTGATCACATTATATCTGGGTAATATTGACTAATAGATAGTCTGTAAAATCATAATAGAAACAAAAAATTAGGATGGAGGTCACTTTATATTCAGAAAATACAAAATTTAATTTGTAAAAAATAATAAAAATGTTATATTTATGTAAATAAATAAGAGGATAGACTTACGAGGGGGAATTTGTTTTTAGGTGATGGATATTAGCTCTATATCTTACCTAATTTATATGAAGGTGCTAAGAGGTGAAAAAAAGTTAGCTATTACAAAGTCCATTGCCAATAATGGTCTGAATTTCTTATGATCAAATTGCCATTTGATCATGTTCCTGCCTCTACTGAAGAGTGGAGTTACCTTTGCATAAAACAAACGTAGTTGTAAAAGCCTATCTTTACCGTGAAGTTCCAATGGAAATTAATTAATTCACTTGGTAATTATGGTAAAAATGTCGGGTATTTGGGATAGTTGTTGAGAGTTCATATCATTAATGTGAAATCTTAATTAAGGACCTTTTATTTACCATTTATAAGGTTTATTATCAATGGGGAAATGAGAGATTAAAGGAGTTAATTATGGGTAGACTTACAGAGACTTTAATGGAGACGGTAGAAGATTCTCAAAATAGCAGGAAGAAACCTATGGTTGTTAAACTAAATTCCGAACAATTAGATGAATTTATACAAAGATTTCCAGATGACGGGGAGTTTTTTGGTTTAAGCTATCACATTCATGATGATAAGACAGTCACTTTTAACTATAGTTCAGATGGTAAACTTCTAGAAGTATTAAATTTGGTTAAGTGATTTACACTTTGGAGCATCCAGCAGAAATGCTGGCTTTTTTTGAGCATAAATATAAGAATGTTAATGAAATTAGTGATTATCCATGTCGAGTGATGTCGGAATAAATTGGAAGAATATTCTTTATCGGTGCAATTTCGATAGTTATAATGAATGAGAGAAAAATAACCGGAAAATAGTGAAATAGAGTTTAGCAGTACTCCGTTCTATAGAACTTCAATGTCAGTCATTAAAGTTCAAATATGGGAGGTAAAGATGAAGAAATATGGGTTAATCATTATCGCTGGAATTTGCTTGGCAGTTCTGGTTTTTGGCCATCTGCATTGGAAGAACTTAAGTCAGGCAGCAGGTGTAGAGGCTAGAGAAGCTGAAGCAAAAGTAAAAGAAAAGGAAAAAGAAGAAAGAGAAGCTTTGATACAAAGTTTAAAACCGGTAAATAATGAGAAGCAGCCGTTAATCGATTACCTGCATTATAAGTCGCTTACACAAGATAGGGTTACTGTATCCCTAGTGGGAAGTAATGGTACTACAGGAACCGGTGCAAGTAATTCTTCCAATAGTTGGGCAGGGCGCTTAGAGAAGAGCCTGCGCGCTGATCGTGATGAGTTAGAAACACTCCGTTTTATTAATCATGGACATGAGGGATATTCAACAGAGGATTTGCTGGAAGGCAAGAAGATTGAAGCGGTCATACAAGATGATCCCGATCTGGTTATTTTTGAAAATTCGCTGATAAACAATCATTATCAATCACTTAGCTTGGAACAGACGGAAAAAGATTTGAAAAACATCATGACAAAGTTGCAAAAAGAGCTGCCGAATGCAAAGATTTTAATCATTTCACCAAACCCAGTCGCAAATAGTAAAACGGAGAATAATTTAGGGCTGAATTATTTGGATTATATTCAAGCTTCTGAGAAGGTCATCAAAACGAATAAATGGACTTATGTGAATAGCAAAGAGGGAATTGAAAAAAAGCTAAAGAAAAAGAATTTGAGATTGGCTGATATACTGACTAATGATAACATCCATCCCAATGACCAAGGGCATTACATATGGTTCGAGACTTTGCAGGAATACTTTAAGTTAAAGTAGTGCATATAAAAGGGGGAAAAGTGACGATATCCACTTTTCCCCCTTTTATCGTTTTCGAATCGGAATGAATGAGACATCACTTTCTATCCAGAATGAATTCGCGCATTTCCTCTTTCGATATCCCCGACCCCATAACATCCTGCATAATTGCCATCCACTCTTCATCCATGACCTTGTCTGCCTGTTCATTCAACAGAGCATCAACTTTTATACAAAGGATTTTGGCGATTTTTTCTAAAACTAAAATAGTAGGGTTTGTTTGAAGGTTTCTTTCCAGTGAGCTTATATAAGATTTGGCAACGCCGGATTTTGTGGAGAGTTCACTTATTGACATTTTCCTTTCTTGCCTAAGCGACTTAACTCGGTAACCTATCATATTGACCACACCTAACCATAAAAATGAAAGTTATAAATGATTTTTAAACTGTTACTTTCAGTTTACACATTTTTTCTCCCTTTTTAATGATAACTAGGCACTAAAATACTTGACACAATTTTATGAATAAAGAGATTTTCCAGTTTTGGTAGGCATTTAGTTAGGTCCATTTCAAGAAATTTTTGCAAAACCGAAAAATCATCTAAGCAAGATTGGGAGTTGGTGTATACTTAGATTTATTGAAATCCAGGTCGGAATATTCTGGAAAATGGCCTATGTATATATGATATAGGTAAAATTAGGAAATGAAACTACTTTTGCATAGAAAAAGTAGTTTGTAAGTTTCATGTAAATTTCCTTGGAAATACATAAATATAGGTAATATTATGCTACAATGGAATAGGTCATTTTTAACATATCAGGAGGATGAAATGGAAGAGACTATTAGTATTAAAGATATTTTTAAAACATTAAAGAAGCGTTGGAAGCTGATCATGCTGCTGACATTAATTGCCGCTTTGATTAGTGGATCAATTTCTTATTTCGTATTAACACCCGTTTACCAATCTTCAACACAGATCCTGGTTAATCAGAAACAATCGGAGAACCAATTGGATTCGACTCAAATCCGATCTAATATCGACATGATCAATACATACAGTGTGATCATAAAAAGCCCTGCCATTTTGGAGAAGGTCATTGAGAAGCTTGAACTAGACCAAAGCGTAGACCAACTTAGCGAGAAAATCACGATTAACAGCCAAGAAAATTCTCAAGTCTTCTCTTTAACGGTTCAAGATAGTAATCCTACTAAAGCAGTAGAAATAGCTAACACGATTTCTGCAACTTTCCAAAAGGAAATCAAGGATATCATGAACGTCGATAATGTTAGCATTCTTGCCAAGGCAGAAATAAAGGACAATCCTGCTCCTGTAAAACCTAATCCATTATTAAATATCGCCATTGCGGTGGTAGTCGGATTGATGGCTGGTGTCGGCTTGGCATTCCTCCTTGAGTATATGGACAATACGATCAAGGATGAGGATGATATTGAGAAACTCCTGGAATTGCCCATCCTTGGATCGATTCAAAAGATTTCATAAGTACATAATCAAGGCTAACCCAGAAAAGAAGCATATGAAAGGAAGCGGGATTTTTGAGAAGTAAAGATAAAAAACAGGTGAATTTGATTGCACAGACTAATCCTAAGTCACCTATCACTGAGCAATATCGATTAATTAGAACGAATATTCAATTTTCCTCAGTGGACAAAGACATACAAACCATTGTGGTAACGTCAGCAGAGCCTAATGATGGGAAATCGACCACAGCTGCAAACCTCGCGATCGTGCTGGCACAGGAGGAGAAAAAAGTTTTGCTTGTGGATGCAGACTTAAGGAAACCATCCGTTCATTATGCCTTTAGCCTTAGTAATATAGAGGGGCTTACGAGTGTCCTGACCAAGAAAATGAGCATAGAAAAAGCACTTTTGAAAACAAATGTGCCTAATCTGGAAATCCTGACAAGCGGTCCAATACCGCCTAACCCTTCGGAATTATTAAATTCAAAAGCGATAGAAACAGCCATTGAAGAACTTAAACAAATGTATGATTATATCATTTTTGACACACCGCCCGTTCTGATAGTGCCTGATTCCCAGATTGTAGCCAATAAATGTGATGGCGTGATCATGGTAGTGTCGAGCGGCAAAACAAACAAACAAAGCGCAGTGAAAGCAAAGGAGCTTTTAGTGAAAGCTAATACATCCTTGCTTGGAGTCGTTTTAAATGGCGTTGAAGCGGATAACAGCAATTATTATTACTATCAATCTTAAAGAAAATAAGACAAAATTCGACAAAATAACACCCTGTTTAATGGCAGTTTAATATGCTACGATTATCCAGGGTATTAATTCCTATCTATTTTCTCAGTGATTAAGCCTATTATCCCAATTTGTTAAAAGGAAGTGTGTGAAATTTGATTGATATACATTGTCATATTCTCCGAGGAGTTGATGATGGATCCGCGGACATGAAGGAAAGCTTGAACATGGCAAAAAAAGCGGTGGAAGCAGGAATTACCCATTTATTTGCAACGCCACATCACTTAAATGGGAAATATGTAAATGTGAAGTGTGACATCATTAAACGTACAGTGAGGTTAAATGAGAGTTTACAACAAGACAATATTCCTCTAACCATTCATTTCGGACAAGAAGTAAGAATACACCGGGACATATTTACTTCACTAGAAAAAGAAGAGATCCTAACGCTGGATGATAATGGTACATATTTATTGCTAGAGCTCCCTTCGGGTAAGGTTCCTGCATACACACAAGAAGTGATTTATGAGCTGCTGCTTAAAGGAATCACACCGATTATCGTACATCCGGAAAGAAATAAGGAATTGATCGAGAATCATAAACTATTATTTGACTTGGTCCAGGAGGGAGCGTTAACTCAACTTACCTCTGGCAGTATTATCGGACTCTTTGGGAAAAATGTTAAGTCTTTTTCAAAAAAAATAATCGAACATAATCTGGCTCATTTCGTTGCAACAGATGCCCATAATATAGGCTCTAGGGGATTCACGTTACAACAAGCCTATGAAACCATTACAAAAGCATATGGAATTGAGCGTACATTTTATTTCAAAGAAAATGCTGAACTGCTATTAAAGGGACAAAGTCCTTTAATTGAAAAACCTGTACTATTTAAAAGAAAAATTTTTGGAATCTTCTAAGGATAAAGATAATTAAGAGGCCTACACATCATAAAAAAATTTTGTCTCCATGTAAAAATTTTTAGGTTTTTTGTTGCTGGAAAGACTTATTTAAGAGGGATAAACCACCTCCTGATTTTCTAGCAAAATTATCATTAGGATCAATAAGGGCATTTAAAAAGGGAATATGGACAGTATCATTCATCATGATATGAAAAATTAATATCATGTGAAAAAGAATACAATGCATTAATACTGCTGTATTTAATAGAAAGTATATCGACATTTAAGGGGGAAATGTGGTTGGCCTACCGAAAACGACTAACACTGCTGGCGCTTTTAGATTCCTTAATAGTATTATCGGCCATTTATGTAAGTTATTTATTCTTGTATCCATATTTAAATATATTTAAATTACCAACGCTCTTGGTCACATCTGTCTCTTTATTAATTAGCCATCATTTTTTTGCTTCTATTTATAAACTGTATAAGAAGGCCTGGGAATATGCGAGTATTGGGGAATTACTGTCCATTGTAAAAGCCGTAAGCTTATCGGTTATCACTGTTATCGGCATCCAGTTAATGGTCTTTCAAGATGTTTATGTAAGGGCCATGGCATTAACCTGGATGATGCACGTCATCCTTATTGGCGGTTCCCGCTTTTCGTGGCGAATGCTGCGTGACCGCTTGATACATAATCAAAAGGAAACCAAGAACACATTGGTTATTGGCGCAGGATCGGCAGGAACCATGGTTGTACGTCAACTTCTTAATAATCATGGTACGGAGCTTAAACCAGTAGCATTCATTGATGATGATCCGAAGAAAAATAAGTTAGACATCTTAGGAATACCCGTTGTTGGTAACTCTAAACATATCCCTGAAATGGTGGAAAAATACCATATAGATAATATTGTCATTGCGATTCCTTCATTAAGTAAGAAAGAATTGAAGGTCATCTTTGATGAATGTGTAAAAACGAATGCCAAAACACAAATCATGCCGATGATTGAAGATATTATGGTAGGGAAAGTAAATGTTAATCAGTTTAAAGAAGTGGAAGTCGAAGATCTTTTAGGGAGAGAACCCGTCGAATTGGATATAACCAGTATTTCTGAATATGTAACAGGCAAGGCCATCCTCGTTACTGGGGCTGGAGGCTCAATCGGTTCGGAGATTTGCCGTCAAATATGCAGGTTCTCACCTGGCAAACTTATTCTCTTAGGACATGGAGAAAATAGTATTTATCTGATTGATATGGAACTGAAAAAACTATATGCAAATCAAATAGAAATCATACCTGTCATCGCAGATATCCAGGACCGAGAAAGAATTTTTGAAGTGATGGACACGTACCGACCTGACGTTGTTTATCATGCGGCTGCACATAAACATGTACCGCTTATGGAATATAATCCACGTGAAGCAGTTAAGAATAACGTTTTTGGTACAAAGAATGTTGCAGAAGCAGCAGACACTTTTGGTGTAGGTGCATTTGTGATGATTTCATCCGATAAAGCCGTCAACCCAACAAACGTCATGGGATCGACCAAGCGCATTGCTGAAATGATCATCCAGCAGTTAGCAAAAAATAGCACAACAAAATTTGTCGCAGTTCGGTTCGGAAATGTGTTAGGCAGCAGAGGGAGTGTCATTCCTTTATTTAAAAAGCAAATCCAAGCAGGTGGACCAGTAACGGTCACACACCCAGACATGACAAGGTATTTCATGACTATACCTGAAGCATCCAGATTAGTCATTCAGGCAAGTTCCTTGGCTAGAGGTGGGGAGATCTTTGTTCTTGATATGGGTGAACCTGTTAAAATTGTAGAATTAGCAACAAATCTTATCCAGTTATCAGGTTATTCAATTGAGGATATTGGAATTGAATATTCTGGAATCAGGCCTGGTGAGAAGATGTATGAAGAACTATTAGGGGAGAAAGAGGTTCATCGTGAAGCTGTGTTCCCTAAGATCTTTATAGGAAAAGCGGTACTGGAACAGGAAGACGAGATACAGTATCTTTTAAACTCCTATGATCATTTTTCCATAATGGAACTGAAAGATTTCGTGATAAATCTAGCTAATCGAAGAAAGAACAAAACATTCTCAGCAGTGAAATAGTAGTAAGGTAAGGAGGACTAGTAAGTGAAGAAAATCACAAAAGCAATCATTCCTGCAGCAGGGTTGGGTACTCGTTTTTTGCCTGCCACAAAAGCTATGCCAAAAGAGATGCTGCCAATCGTTGATAAACCAACGATCCAGTACATAGTCGAGGAAGCCGTTGCATCAGGAATAGAAGATATAATCATCGTAACTGGAAAAGGTAAACGTGCGATTGAGGATCATTTTGATTATGCTCCAGAACTCGAACAAAATCTAATGGAAAAAGGGAAAATGGATCTACTCAATAAGGTACAATACTCCACTAACCTTGCAAATATCCATTACATTAGACAGAAGGAACCAAAAGGATTAGGTCACGCTGTATGGTGTGCACGTAAATTCATTGGGGACGAACCATTTGCCGTACTTTTAGGTGATGATATTGTCCAAAGTGAAACTCCATGCTTAAAGCAGTTGATTAATCAGTTTGAGGAAACAAACCATTCGATTATTGGAGTTCAAACTGTGCCTAAGGAAGAAACGAATCGCTATGGGATAATAGATCCTGCTTTTCAAGATGGCCGACTTTATCAAGTTGAAAACTTTGTAGAAAAACCAGAACTAGGAACAGCCCCTTCCAATTTAGCCATAATGGGAAGATATATCCTTACCCCTGAAATCTTTAGTATCCTTGATCAGCAAGAAGCTGGTGCAGGCGGGGAAATTCAGTTAACCGATGCGATTCAACAGTTAAATCAAATCCAGCAAGTTTATGCTTATGATTTCGAAGGAAAACGTTATGACGTTGGGGAGAAGTTAGGGTTTGTGAAAACGACATTAGAGTTTGCCATGCAGAATGAAGAAATCAAGGATGATTTAGTAGAGTTTTTAGAACAAATGGTTAAGGATTTTTCTTTAGAAAAGATTAATGCGTAGGAATTCAAGTTTTTCATAAAATATCAATCATATATTTTACCCAAGGTGAAGCATTCAAGAAGGATACTTTTACTTCCACCTTCCTGGGATACTCTATCCCCCTATTTTTACCCTATTAAATAGTGGCTAGATGAAAAAATAACTTGATGAAAAATTCCATATAAAGTGACTTATTGTAGGAAGGAAGTTTTAAATAATGAAGGATAGATTATTCCTCGCATCACCACATATGAGTGATGAAGGTTATGAAATGGAATATATAAAGGAAGCTTTTGATACTAATTGGATTGCTCCTCTTGGGGAAAACGTGAATCAATTTGAAATAGAATTGGCAAATAAGGTAGGAAGTGAAGCGGCTGCAGCACTTTCTTCAGGTACAGCCGCTATCCATTTAGCGCTTAAAGCAGCGGGAGTTGAAGCAGGGGATATTGTATTCTGTCCTGCATTAACATTCTCTGCAACTGTCAACCCGGTAATTTATCAAAATGCTATTCCTGTTTTTATAGATAGTGATTATGAGACTTGGAATATGTGCCCTAAAGCTTTGGAAGAAGCGTTTGAGAAATATCCTGAAGTGAAAGCAGTAATTGTGGTACATCTATACGGACTTTCAGCAGATATGGATAAGATCATGGAGGTTTGCAATAAGCATAAGGTAACAGTAATAGAAGACGCTGCTGAAAGCTTAGGTACTTACTATAAAGGAAGACATACTGGAACCTTCGGTGATTATGGGATTTTCTCTTTTAATGGGAATAAGATTATCACTACTTCTGGTGGTGGGATGCTAGTTTCTAATAATGAAGAGCGTATTGCTAAGACAAGATTTTGGGCCACTCAGAGTAGAGACCAAGCAAGGCACTATCAGCATAGCGAATTAGGATTTAATTACCGGATGAGCAATGTAGTTGCAGGGATTGGCAGAGGGCAGCTTAAAGTATTAGATCAGAGAGTTGATAAGAAAAACTATATCTTTGAGTTTTATAAGAGAGAACTTGGTGAACTTGACGGTGTAGAGTTCATGCCTAGCAATGAGTGGGATAAACCGAATTATTGGTTAAGTTCTATGACTTTGAATGGTAATGTTAGACCGATAGATATTATGGAAGCTCTTGAAAAAGAAAACATAGAGTCAAGACCTGTATGGAAGCCAATGCATATGCAACCATTTTTTAAGAAGTATGACTTCGTTGGAACGAATGTTTCGGAGAAATTGTTTGAGAATGGTATTTGCTTGCCTTCTGATACAAAGTTAACAGATGAAGATTTGGAGAGAGTTGTTGAAATTATTAAAGGATTGTGGGAAAGGTAATGAAACCTTCTAAGGGTGATATTTATAGAAGATTTATAAAAAGATCGATGGATTTCATACTATCTTTGATCGCTATTATTATTCTCAGTCCGGTCCTTTTGATAGTTGCCATCCTTGTAAGAGTAAAGCTAGGGAGTCCAATTTTGTTTCAACAAAAAAGACCAGGGATGAATGAGAAGATTTTTATGATGTATAAGTTTAGAACAATGACGGATGAGAGAGATGAAAATGGTGGGCTGCTTCCTGATAGTGTTAGGTTGACGAGGTTTGGAAGGTTACTGCGTTCTACATCCCTCGATGAACTTCCGGAACTTTTTAATATTCTTAAAGGAGATATGTCGATAGTGGGCCCTCGACCCTTGCTGGTCCAGTATCTGCCAATCTACAATGAGCATCAAAAGCGCCGCCATGAGGTTAGACCTGGATTGTCCGGTTTGGCTCAGGTGAACGGAAGAAATGCTATTAGTTGGGAAAATAAATTTAATCTTGATGTGAAGTATGTAGATAATTTAAGTTTCATTGGGGACTGGAAGATTATTTTTCTAACTATTAAAAAGGTATTTGTCAGGGAAGGTATAAATTCAGAAGTTGCTGCAACGATGGAGCCATTCAAGGGGTCCAATCAAAAGGAAAGAATAGAATTATGAATAATAAACTTTTGATAATCGGTGCAAGTGGCCACGGAAAAGTTATTGCTGACGTTGCGATTAAAATGAATAAATGGAAAAGCATTGCTTTTTTAGATGATAACGAAAATATTAAGTCATCAATGGGAATAGAAGTGATCGGTAAATCAACAGATGTGTTTAATCATCTACAAAATTACGATATTTTTGTGGGTATTGGTGATAATTCCACACGAGAAAAGGTGCAAAGGAACCTTGAAGCTGAAGGTGCAAGCATACCTTCTTTAATTCATCCCAACGCTGTTATTGGTGAACAAGTTGAGTTAGCATCCGGAACAGTCGTAATGGCTGGAGTAGTGATTAATTGCTGCACAAGAATTGGAAAGGGATGCATTATCAACACTGGAGCCACGGTAGAGCATGACAATATAATTGAAGATTTTGTTCATATATCACCAGGTGCGCATTTAGCTGGTACAGTGAAAGTTGGGCATGGATCGTGGTTAGGTATTGGTAGTGTAGTAAGTAATAATATTAACATCACGAGCAGTTGCAATGTGGGTGCAGGTGCTGTAGTGGTTAAGGATATAACTGAATCTGGAATATATATAGGGATTCCAGCTAGGAGAGTTAAAAATGGCAAAGATTCTAATATTGGCGAATAACGATGTGGGCTTATATAAATTTAGAAAAGAATTAATAGTGGAATTGGTTAAGGAAAATGAAGTGTATATATCCCTTCCTAATGGAGAGTTTATTTCTGAGTTAATAGAATTAGGCTGTAAATTTATTGACACAGCAATAAACAGGAGAGGTACTAATCCGATAACTGATTTGAAATTGATACTAAATTATAGAAGAATTATTAAGGATATCAAACCAGATTTGGTTTTAACATACACCATTAAACCAAACGTTTATGGTGGTTTAGCCTGTAGAATGAGTGGTATCACTAGTATTGCCAATATTACAGGGCTTGGTTCAGCTGTAGAAAATGGTGGGATATTGCAAAAGATCACTCTATTTTTGTATAAGTTATCTTTAAAGAAAGCAAAATGTGTTTTTTTTCAGAATAAAGACAATGAAGAGTTTATTCTTAAGAAGAAAATTATTAGTGGAAATCATAGATTAATACCAGGATCCGGCGTTAATCTTGACCATTATTCTTTATTAGATTATCCATCAGATAAAACAATAAATTTTCTGTTTATTGCTCGTGTAATGAAAGAAAAAGGTATCGATCAATATTTAGAAGCCGCTGATTATATTAGAGGCAAGTACCCAAATACTATGTTTCATATCTTAGGGTTTTGTGAGGATGCATATGAAGACAAACTGAAAGAAATGCAAGCCAAGGATATTATCAAATATCATGGAATGCAAAGTGATGTAAGGAAATATCATAAAATCTCTCACTGTACAATTCATCCCACATATTACCCGGAAGGAATGTCAAATGTATTACTTGAAAGTGCTGCTTGTGGTAGGCCAGTGATTACAACAGATAGGGCTGGTTGTCGAGAAATAGTTGATGATGGTGTTAATGGCTATATTATTAATCAGCAGGATACCCAAGATTTAATAGAGAAGATTGAGAAGTTTCTAGAAATGG
>NZ_JAOPHO010000073.1:0-16368 GCF_033141925.1 Peribacillus sp. CSMR9 | reverse complement strand
TTAATAGAAATTAACAATGAAATTAATGAATTTTTAAATATTCACTACGAATATCGAGTTAAATAGTATTCGAGTACACCAGATTATAAAACTTATATGCTTATTCCAGAAAAGGGCGCTTTCCGGAGTAACGAAAAAAGTCCAATTTCTCAATTTAAATGCTGAGAAATTGGACTTTTTTATATTTACTTATAGTGCAAAATAACGCTTAAAATAGATGAAAATAACTCATAAAGTGACATACAGTCATTTTCCGATGAAGTTCGGTTTTCTTTTTTCGACGAAAGCTTTTATTCCTTCTTGGTGGTCCGCTGTTTGACGCATTTTCATTTGAGCAGCTTTTTCAATCTCAAGGATCTTAATTAATAGCGGGCGATTTTTTTCACTAAGAATCTTTTTCGTTTTAATCATGGCCTGAACCGGGCTTTGCAGCCATGATTGCACCTTCTTCTCTACCGCATGTTCCAAGGTTCCGTCTGCCACTTCATGAATGAGGCCCTTTGCTTTTGCTTCAAGCGCTGTAAGCACTTTACCTTCCCAGATCAATTCTTTCGCACCTACTTCACCAAGACGGCGTTCAAGGAAAAAGTGTCCGCCGCCATCAGGGATTAATCCAATCCCGATAAAATTCATCGCAACCTTACTGTCCGAATCGGCAATAAGGTGATCGGTTGCAAGAGCTATACTCAACCCAAGCCCTGCAGCTGCACCATGAATGGCACTGATGGTCAATTTAGGCATGAAGTATAGAGTTGTCACCAATTCACTGATTCCATCCATCAGTTCATCGAAAGCGTTTTCTTTTCCAGGCGCGAGCATCATCTTAATGTCACCACCTGCGGAAAATGCTTTCCCATTCCCTTTTATAATGACGACGTCCACTTTATCATTCTCACTTACTTCCTTAAGGGCATTAATGAAATCATGCAGCATTAACGGATTTAAAGAATTCATGGCCTCTGGACGGTTCATTGCAACAGTAGCGGTCCGGTCCGAATATGTGACTAAAACAGTGCCTGCAGGTAATGTCGATTCAATACTCAATTTATTTCCTCCTCTTTTGTTCTATGAATCTATTATATAGTTTTGATAAGTTGTCAAAATAGGGTGAAAAGTTTCAATTAAACAAACATATTATCACTTCTTGATATATTTATCCTGAAGCTGATCTCGCAAAGCCCTTTTCAAGAACTTCCCAACACCCGTTTTCGGAATATCTTCCAAAAAGACCACTTCATCCGGCAGCCACCATTTTGCAAATTGCGGCTTTAAAAATTCGATGATGTCTTCTTGGGACACCTGCCCCTTGTATTCGTCTTTCAAAACAACACAAGCAATCGGTCGTTCCTGCCATTTTTCGTGAGGCACTGCAATCACCGCCGCCTCAAAGACTCCTTCATTGGCCATTAATGCATTCTCTATATCAACGGAAGAAATCCACTCACCGCCGCTTTTAATCAAGTCTTTAGTCCTGTCGACGATTTTCACGAATCCTTCTTCATCAATCGTGACAACATCCCCGGTATAAAGCCAGCCATCTTTAAATGTATCCTCTGACCGCTCATCCTTAAAATATTCATTCGCAATCCATGGACCTCTAATTAGTAATTCGCCCATTTCTTTTCCATCAGGTTTTACTTCGCCGTCCTGGCCGATCACTTTAATTTCAATCATTGGCGAGACAAGGCCCTGCTTGGCCTTCAACTCATATAGTTCTTCTTCAGGGAGGTCTTCCTGATAGCTTTTTGGTTTGGAAACAAAAACGAGCGGGCTTGTTTCAGTCATTCCATAGGCATGAAGGAATGGAATCCCGTACTTTTGTTCAAAGGTTTTAATCATGCTTTTTGGGGCAGCCGACCCTCCGCATAAAACTGCGCGAATGCTGCTCATATCATAGCTACCTTCTTCCAGCTCCTTCAATAGGCCCAGCCATATCGTCGGAACCCCTGCTGCAATTGTAACCTTCTCCGTTTCTATAAGCTCTGCCAAAATTTTTGGGGTGAAGTAGGGTCCAGGCAAAACCATCTTAGTGCCAAACCAAACACTGGCAAAAGGCATGCCCCAAGCATTCACGTGAAACATGGGCACGACTGCAAGGGCCACATCCCGTTCGCTTATTGCTGTAGAATCAGCAAGTCCCAGTGCAATCGCATGCAACAAAATCCCGCGATGTGAATAAACCACACCTTTTGGATTCCCGGTCGTAGCGGAGGTATAACATATGCCGGCAGGAGCATTTTCAGCCAAAGCTTGAATGAAGGGCTGTTTTGGATTCCCTTCGGCTAATAACTTTTCATAATGATAAATTGGTGAAAGGGTCGTTTCAGGCAGCTCATCTTTATCGGTCATTAAGATATATCCTTCCACGGTCGTTAACTCATCTTTAATCGCTTCTAACAGGGGGATGACATCCGGATCTATCAGTAATAATCGATCTTCCGCACTATTGATGATATAAGAAACATGTTGAGGAGAGAGACGCATATTAATTGTATGTAGGACAGCGCCATGACAAGGAATCGCAAAATAAGCTTCTAAATGCCGATGATGGTTCCAGGCAAGTGTTCCAACACGGTCACCTGTTTTAATACCCAATTTTTCAAGGTTACTAGCTAGCCTTCTTGTACGCGCAGCAATTTCAGCATACGTAAAAGTGTGAATTCCACCATCCGTACGCGAAACTACCTCTTTCTTCGGAAAATATTTTTCAGCTCTCTCAATGATTTGAGTCATGATTAATGGAGTATCCATCATTCCAATCTCCCCCTTGTATTGAAAACGTCTTCATTATATATTCGACCAGAAAAAAAATAATCCTTTATCCCTAGGTGCTTTTTACTTTTAAGACCATATTTTTTCCCTATAGCAGATTGGCTGCCCTCATTATTTAAATACCTTTGGTCAACCTGAATCTTGAATTCCTCTGAATAAGTTTGAAATTTATCCCCTTTTTTTTAGCCATAATAAAATTCCCTCCAAGAAATTGTGTAACATCCATGTTTTTTCATGGACTTTTTACACTGTCTACTTTAAGGGGAAAATATCAACCAGATCCTTTTTTAAAAATATTCTAATCGTTCAGCCTGCAGTTCTAAGAATGTCGGAATTAAAGGTCAACGGCCCGTTTTTAAGTTAAAGACAAAGATTAACGAGGCAACGACCTATTTTTTATGTTTCTTTCCAGAAAAAGAGGTAATAGTAAAGATACAATTATATTTAAAAGGGAGCTCATTTATGGTAAACAAGATAAACGAAGAACTTGAGGCTTATTGTGCGAGCGAATATTCAAAGCTATCACGGGTGATCGTCTGTGAACCTCGTTATATGGAAATCCGTGAGATCATTAACGAAACGCAAAAAGAGTTTATAGAAAAAAATATCGATAAGGAACTTGCCAGGGAGCAGCACGCCCAATTTATTAAGGCACTTGAACATGAAGGGATTGAAGTCATCAAACTTCCGCCTAAATATACATATCCAGAACAGGTTTTTACGAGAGATATCGGTTTCACTCTTGGCAATACCGTTTACGTAGCCGAGATGGCTACAGGTATCAGGCAGGGTGAGGAACTATTATTGAAATCCTGGCTTGAAACGAATGGTATCCCATTTTTCAACCTCCGCGAAAACCATATAGAGGGAGGGGATGTCATTATCGACGGAAAAACCATCTATATTGGAGTCAGTGATAGAACGAATGAAACATCTATTAAGCATCTCCAAACCTTATTACCGGAATACGAAATCATCGCGGTGCCTTTCATTGAAAAATTCCTTCATTTAGACTGCGTTTTCAATATCATATCACCAACAGAGGCGCTTATTTTTCCAGAGTCCTTTACAAAAAAAGAGTTGGATTTATTAGCTTCACGTTATGACATAATTGAGGTGACTATAAAAGAACAATTCACATTAGGGACCAATGTGCTTTCCATTGGGAATAAAAAATTATTCAGCCTCCCATGTAATAAAAAGGTAAATAGTCACCTTCGTGAACGCGGATACGAAGTCATAGAAGTTGATATAAGCGAAATCATCAAGTCCGGTGGCTCTTTCCGTTGTTGCACCATGCCATTATTGAGGACAACGAATAAGAAGATTGATCCAGCCTGAGAAGAATGAAAAGATTTTACCGGACTAGCCCTTTTGAAGCCCGGTTTAATTCAACTTTTTCAAACATTATTGTTGATTTTTGTACAAACAAATGAGACCGCTTGAGTGGTCTCTTTATTTTTATGGAGCTCCCGCATCTGTTTGAGGAACAAGGAATAATTAAGGGTTTAGTTCTTTTTTTAAAGCCTTGATTCCATCAAGTACACTTTTAAAATTTTGATCATTATTCAACTTATTTCTTGCATGGAGCAAAACCGGTCTAACAGATTCCACCGAGCGTCCAAAATCGTACATCCATTCATATCGAGGAACCATCCAAGTATGAAAATGGTGGGGAGTATCCTCATTGTAAAAATAATAAACATGTTCTATCCCTAGTACCTCCCTTTGAGCTTTTCTAATCCTGGATAATATGTTTATGTAATCAACCTTCTCCAAGTCATATAATTCATCAAAGCACTTAATATGGCGTTTGGATGCTAAAATAACTAAACCTACAATGGGATATGCAACGTCTTGGTGAGCATGAAAATACTCGGTTTCGACTATTGCACCACCATCCGCTTCTATTTCCCCACTCGTTAAAGCACAGCTTAAACATTCGATTTCAATCGTTTTTCCATTAAACAAAGTCATTTTCCTCATAAATCCCTCCAAAAGAGTACTTAACTAACTGATTTTCGTTAATGTACATAGATTTCTATAATCTGATAATAAAATGCTTGTTTTTGAAATGACAGGACTTGGATATCCACTTTCTTTTAATTAGTGCAGCAGTCTTAAAAGCGTTTCAGAATCCTTTCTATTTAACTGTACAAACTGGCTATGTTTATTCCGCGTCAATTCCACACTATTTTCTTCGGAATTAACCCAAACATAATACACGGGTATCTTCCCTTCATCTTTATCATCATTAAAATAAAAGATATAGTCCGCCTTAGGATGACCTTTCTCCAACTCGTATTTGTCCCAGTCAGCATTCTTTATTATCTCTTTTGTTTTTTCTGTTCTTTCAATCTCTATCTTTTCTTTATATGCTTCGAATTTGTAGTTTTTACCTTCATATTTTTGAATGGAAATATGTTCTTGCTTTGTTGTACAACCTGCGGTAAATGTTATTGATAATAGGCTAAGTGCAAGCAGGAATGGTTTCCTTTTCATTACATGTCATCTCCTCATACCTAGGTGGATTATTTATCCAATATATTTCATTATACTAGTCCACTCAAAAGAGTAATAGGAATGTTTATCGTTTTAAGCAGTAAAAAAAACCTCAAGTTTTTTACTTGAGAGTTCATGCCCCCGGTATCCCTTGGGCTATAGCCTGCGTTCAACCAACCCCAACCGAAAACCATACTTATTACACCTGTCAATCGGATGAGTGAACGATTGACTTTTTTGGAAAAAGAAATTTTGACAAAGGGGATGCTTAAAATCGTCGTGAACAGAAGCTTGCCTAAACAGAGACCCACACCTACACCAGTATGATAATGTAAATGGTACCCTGCCAGGCTGCTTAACGAGGAAAGCATTTCATCGAGATCTGTAATGATTTTCCCATCCACTTCATGTTTCAATAATAATGAGCCCAGATGACTATATCCTTCCAATAAGAGTACAGAGTCCTTCTCATCTGAAGGATTCGAAAAGCAAGTGATCCATTATCAGCCTTTTACCATCAAAATCAGCTCGGTTTCCTGCATTGCCTGCTCACCCATCGTTTTGTATACCTTTTTCGCCGACTGTGTCGTCAACATCATTGTGACCCCTTCTTCCAAACCTTTTGAAAAGACATGTCTAAAGTTTGATAATATTGAAATATCCTTGCTATAATTTTAAGAGATAGTCTTTATTAAAAAGAGATTGAAAGGGGAATGTAAAATGAATTATGTAAAAAATCAGCTAACGGTTATGCGCGGCAGTCTTTTAAAAGAAATCGAGGGAATCAAACCAGAGTTTATGGATGTGCAGCCTGAAGGTTTTAATAATACAATCCATTGGCATCTTGGACATGTCCTTACTGCAGCCGAAAATTTTTTATTGAAATCCAACAGTGAATTGCCAGCGAATTACAGCCAGCTATTTGGATATGGCTCAAAACCCTCCGACTGGACCGGGGATGTACCTTCCGTTGAAGTTTTAAAGCAACAGCTGCAAGAACAACTTGGCCGACTTCTTGAAATTCCTGAAGAACGATTGACAGAGAAAACAGCAAAGCCTTTCAACGGGATGGAAACAGTGGGGGAATTCATTAATTTCGTAGTCCTGCACGAAGCCAATCACATTGGACAAATTCATGCAATGAAACTCTTCATTCAATCTACTAACTGATTAAGCCACAGGCTGTCACTCTGAAAATGGGTGACAGTTTTTTTTATGAACAAGGATTTGATTTCATACATAATAGGAGTTACATATATGAACCCATTAAAGTAACGCTTCTAATTTATTAGAGGGGATTTTTTTGAAATGACCATTGATCGCATTACCCCTGACTTCCAACCATTTAACCATAGGGTTTCAACAACAACATTAAATGGCATCTAGGTCACACCCTGTTTGTATCGGAAAAATTCTTTCTTGACCACCCTAAAAGTCGGCAATTTTCCTGCGTAATATGCTGATTCATTCGCTAAAGGCACTAGCCCTGCCAAATGGATAAACGCCGTTCCAGCCATTGAAGTACTGAGTCGACAATTCAAAGAATAATACGACCTCCTTCTCTCCATTCCCGAAGAACGCCTGAATGAAAAACTAGAGAAACCTTTCAAAGGTTTTATAACGTATGGCGAAATGGTCAATCTTGCGGCTATTTGACGAAAACTTTTCATATGGGTCAAATTCTGCGCTTCTGCGAAGATCGATGCTGCAGGCCAGTTATCAAAAGGAGCCCCCGCTAAGGCGAGGGCTTTCATTTTTTCATTCTTTCTTCGTACACGTCTTCTCAAGTCATCTGGTCCTGGTTATCCATATAATCACTGTATGCTTTTTCCGCTGCGGCTTCCGAAGAGAACAATGCATCATCATCTTCAATAGTATGAAATGTATCGTTCAAGAACAAGGCAACTGCATTTGGATCTTTGGGATGCGGGACAATTTCCGCTGCCCTTATATTCGAAACGGTAGGAACATGGGGATTATTATAAATCACAAACACCTCGTCGCCGACTTGAACCTCTTTCGCGTTGATTACACCCATTGAATTCTTCCTTTCCATTACTGATTTCCTTTAGTTTATGGAAAGATGCTTAGAATTATTTATGACAAATACCAGGCCGCGTAAAGCGGCATTATGTGAATGGGGCCCCTTCTATATGAAGGAGCCCGACATTCACTTAAGCATATTCATCTTCTGCAGAAAATCGATTGGATGCTGTTTCCGGAAAAATTCCCTTAGCATGTAGGCCACACCATCTTGATCATTGGAGCGCGTCACCCATTTTGCCACTTTCCTAACTTCCTCATCCGCATTGCCCATGGCAACACCCAGACCAGAACAGGCAATCATCTCCATATCATCCAATCCATCTCCAATCGAGACGATTTCCGTTCTTTTCACCCCTAAATGATCAGCTAAATACAATACACCACTCCATTTAGAAACACCCTTTGGAACAATTGTCAGCTTATGTCCTGGATGCAAGATTGCATCTACCTCAGGGAACATTTCCTTTATTAATTTCAGCATATCATTTTGATCACTTTTTTCTGAAAATATTATATCCATTTTCGTAGGGGCCATCGGCTGGTCAATGAGCTCTTCACTGATATCATCCACATAATTTTGCGCATAAATATTTTGATCATTCAGATACATAACCGTTTTGCCAAGTAAATTCTCCGGGAGGTTCACCCGATTTCCAAGCGAGTATTTTTCATGGACGAGCAAAATTTGGCACGTGGCCTTTTCAAGCATTTGTACAAGCTCTGCAGTCAGTTCTTCTGAAATTCTTTTTACCATAATGGGCTTTTCAATGGAAGCTCCGACAAAAGCTCCTTGCTGAGCAACGATCATCGGATTTATTTTTAGGGCTTTGGCCACTTTTTTTGCTGAATGATAGTTTCTTGACGTTACAAGTGCAACATGGACACCTTTTTGGTGTACATAATCGATTGCTTCTTTAGTCGATTTATTTAAACGGCCATTCGACTGGAGCAATGTCCCGTCGATATTGACCGCAAGTAGACGATATACCATGCTGATCTCCCCCATCTGTAGTATCCTCTTTCAAATTTATGACTAAAATTTAGAGAGTAGAACAAATAGTAGTTCATGACCCTTGCATACGGTACATTCTTGGGAACAAAAAAACTCCCAACCATTATAGAAGGGAGTCTCCAACTCTTATTGCTGTTGCTCAGGCAAGCCATATAAATCTTCAAGCGGCTTCATGATAATTTTATTGAGGTCTGCGATCACCATGCTCATCCGTTGTTCAGCTTCCATCAATTGTGAAATGGTTGGGTTTTGTTGGACAAGCTGTACCGTCTTTTGTGCTTGCTCAACCTCTTCTGGAGCGATCTCCTGTCCCATCATTTGCTTTTGCTGCAATGACATCTGCAGATTGCGGAAGTTTTCAAACATTCCTTTTGTTGCTTCATCAGAATTGACAAGATCATATAAGCGTTGCAAGTCGGCATATTCATTACTTGCCCTAATCGCCTTTTCCATTTCGTACGCTGCATCATATACGTTATTCATTTATTTCCCCTCCCTGTAATCATTGTATTCCTACATCTTTTCCACTATAACAAATCCGCTTGAGAATTACACGTCATCCTATTAAAACAGTTATGAAACCTTGAAATAAACCGATGATTCCACCAAGCAAAGCCCCGAGGTATGTGATCATGGACAATTCTCTCTTAGTGATTGAAACGACCATTTCCTCAAGCCGGGACACCGAAAATGACGAAACCTGTTCTTCCACGATATCGTCCAAGTGAAGCTTTTGGAAAAGCGGCTGAAAATGATTGATTAAATACTCGGCACCTTTTCCCACGAAAATCGGGACACCTTTTTCCACAATGGTGTTAGTGAAACTGGCTGTCAATTCTCGAACCGGCTTATTCATGATAGAAGAGACTGGCATCATTTCTGCCGTTTTTTCGGTAATCAATTGTCTAATCGTTTCTTTACCGATCAATTCCTCGATTTTCTCTACATCCCATTTCTCCAGATTTCCCCACTCTTTCATCATCATCCCTGACAATATATCAATCGTTCGGGATTGTTCAAAGAATTTTATGATTTCCGGCTGGATCTTATCAATTAACTTTTCGTTTCCAATGAACATCTGAATTAAATTGATCATCTTGCCCCGTTCCTTGAAGAAATCATCCAACATGTCTTCAAGACGGCCTTTGCCTTCTGCACTGTTAAAATACTCTTTTCCCTTTTTTACGATGAATCGTGACATATCAGGAATCGAGTCAAGGGCTTTTTGCTGAATCTGCGGCGGGACGATATCCTTCAAGCTTTTGCTCCGGTTCTCTTCCGACCATGTTTCATATTTACCAAGAATGAATGCTTGTAATCTCTGTTCTATCGTGAATGAAGAATTCTTCATTCCCAATTGATCAAGCAATTGAGCAGTACTTTTTTCCGTGGACAATGCTTTCTTTACTTCTGCCTGAACGAAAATTTTCATATTCTGTATAGAGGCATCATTGATGACTTTACTTTGGATGCTCTCTGGCGTGATTAAATGATCAACCACCAACTTACCCAACTGTTTCGCTAACTCATCCTGCCGCTTCGGGATCAACCCTGGTGTCAACGGCAGCTGTTTCCCGAAAATATAGATTGGTTTATAAGGTCTGAATAGCATTCGGATAGCCAATAAATTGGTGAAACCTCCTATTACAGCACCTACGACGACCATAAACAGTATCTTTATCCAAATCTCATCCATGAAAATTTCTCCTTTTATTGCTTGAACTATGGGCTTAATGACACCTTCTGATAAAAAAAACATAGAATGTGTTATCCACTTTTGCCCATCATTTAATTATAAAAGGATATCAAACTTAGTGCAAACGGGGAATTATTATGAACCTTAACCATCAGAAAGTTTTCATTACGGTAAACCCTGCAGTGACTAGAAAGAAGGCGCTTCTGTTTATCGAAGAAAAACTATTTGAGGAATGGGGCCTTCAATTTGGAGAACCCGTTACGATCATGGCTGGATGCCGTTCCGTCCCTGTGCTTGTCCAACCATTCCCTTCATCAATGCCTACATTGAAACTTTCATTTGACATGAACCAGATTTTATCCTTACCTGCTTTTCCAGATCCAATTTCCGTCTCATTTCATAAGGAAGGAAGGTCAATCAAAATAGGCCCATTCTTCGCTGCACTCATGAACCAGACTCCCTTGCAAGACGGGACATTCGGCGAAATGGAAAAATTTTATCAGGAAATGGAATCATACTGTAATCAACAGGGTATCCCCTTCTATTTAGTAAAACTTCAGTCGCTTAAAGATGGAGTAGTAGAAGGATATCAGACAGGGCCAGATGGCTGGCACATCTTGCCCCTCCCCATTCCTGATGTCTTTTATAACAGGATTCATTCGCGCAAACTTGAAGCATCTCATTCTTTCGAGCTGTTCAAAAATGAACTGGAGGCACGGTCGATACCGATGTTCAATGGAAGGTTCCTTTCCAAATATGATGTACATGAGCTATTGATCTCAGAAAATGATTTGCTGCCAAATTTGCCTGATACGATACTTTTTAACGAAAAGGAGCCGTTCTTGACATTTATAGAAAAGCATTCGGTAATCTACTTCAAACCGGCATCTGGCAGTCAAGGCAGAAATATTTGCAGGTTAACGCAAGTAGCTGAAAAATGGAAAATCGAGCACTCCGGACATCTCCGGGATGTACATTTTGCAGATACGGATGAAAAATTGTATAACGCCTTAAAAAGATTTTCCAGAAAACAAGCCTTCATTCTTCAAAAGGGGATTTCCCTTTTCGAAACTGATCAGAGAAAAGTTGATTTTCGCGTGCTCCTTCACCGGAATGATCAGCTTCAATGGAAAGTTTCATCAATGGTTGCCCGGATTGGAGACCCAGGCACTATTGTTTCCAATCTTGCACAAGGCGGATTAATGAAAAACGGGCCAGATTTCCTAAGGGAAGCATTTGACCTTCATGAAGCCAGCCACATATATCAAAAGCTCGTACGGCTGGCTAAAAACGCAGCCCAGGCCTTGGTCGAAAACCATGACGATTCATTCGGCGAGCTCGGAATCGATTTAGCACTGGATACCGATACACACCCATGGATCATCGAAGTGAATTCGAAACCATCGAAAAAATTTCAAGGCAACTATGAAATCTTTCGTCCATCAGTAAAATCCATCATAGATTTCATGCTCGTCCTTAACCGCGAAAACTATCCATAAAAGGAGTTGCTAGCACGTGTTAATAGGATTAATGGCCACGTCGGATTCACATGAAAACAATTACTTCACCGAAATAGCCAAAACCGCTAAATCATTTAATATGAAAGTTTGTAAATTCACACCGGAAAATATTGATAGGGATCTAAAAAAAGTGCGGGGCGAGCGTTTTGATGCCGAGAATGAAACATGGATTCCAACGTCCTTTGATTTACCTGATTTTGTATATGATCGCTGTTTTCATGGATTATCCCGTGAGTCAACGGAAACGCGAGATAAAATCGATTGGTTAAAAGATAACTCGAATTTCTTAGGGCTTGGACTTCCTGGTAAATGGGAAGTTTACCAAATCCTAAAAAATCATCCACTCCTACAGGCATTTTTCCCAGAGACCTTTCAAGTGACAACACCTGAAGATATTACCGATCATTTGGAACGCCTGGATAAGGTGATTATTAAACCTGAATTCGGTGCAGGCGGTACAGGTATCTATCTTCTATCAAAAACCGAAGACGGAACTTTGGTTTCCATGACGAAAAAAGGCACCAAATACGATCGCCAATTCACCTCCACATCTCAGCTGAACAAATGGCTGCATCATTTATTAAATCGGTACCGTTACCTTTGCCAGCCATATTTGGATCTTTGCAACGAAAAAAACGAGCCATTCGATTTACGAATTTTACTACAAAAAAACGAGAAGAATCAATGGATGGAACGGGCCCGCGGAATTCGCACTGGACAAAAAGACGGAATTACATCAAATCTCGCCACGGGCGGGGAAGCCATTTCATTGGATACTTTCATCAAAAAAAACCCGGAAACGATTTCGATTGCTGTCGAACAAAAGATCCAGCATATCCTTCGCACCCTTCCTAGAGAAACCGAGGCCGTTTTTGAAAGGTTATTCGAGTTGGGAATTGATCTAGGTATCGATAAAAAAGGGCAAATATGGATAATGGACATCAACTCGAAACCCGGCAGGAAAATCATTCAGGCAATTCAGCCGGAGGCCATGAAAGATATTCATCGTGCACCATTTCAATATAGCCGGTATTTAGCCGATCATCTTCAGAAAGCAGGTGAATAGAAAGTGAGAAAGACTTATCCTGCCGAAATTGCCGCTATCCCTGGCAATGTTCTATTCTACCCTTCAGAGCTTGGAGATTTGGCAGAGATTGAATTAATTTATTTCGGGCGGCATTCATGTCCTGCCATCGTTAAACAAAACCCGGCCATCAATCAATCAATCGTCCTATCAGAAAGTCTTGCGGAATCGCTAATATTCGATCAGACCGATAATCCTCTTCATTTATTCATATACGGCAAGAGCATCCATATTGGTCCGCTTGTCGGAATTTTTTCTTCAGGCTTCACTGGCATTTCCAACAAACCATTGGGGGAGAGATCGGATTTTTTTGCAAAGCTCCTTTCACTGAGCCGGACAACAGGCTGTATCCCCTTTGTTTTTGGAGAAAATGTAATCAATTGGGATGAGGAGACAATCAAAGGTTATGTGTTTGAGAACGATGACTGGCACATTTGTGAATTTCCTTTTCCAAATGTCATCTATGACCGCCTCCCCAATCGTTTGACGGAAAACCGCGATGGACCAAAAGAGGTGAAGCATAAATTTCAAAAAGAATATACCATTCCATGGTATAATCCAGGTTTTTTCAATAAATGGGATGTAAATGAAAGGTTATGCGCGGATGAGCGGGCACTGCCTTATTTACCTGAAACGTATCCATTTCAATCCATATCCGTGGTGGAAACCCTTCTTTCCCATTACCGCCAAGTTTATATTAAACCAATTCACGGCAGTCTCGGACTAGGCATTCATCAAATTATTTATGATAAGCATGAAGATGTTTACTATTGCCGCTATAAAAATGAGGCAAAAGAAAATAAATTGCAAAAGTTTTCCACATTGGAAGCCATCGTTAAGCATATCTTTCATGACCGACCCCTTGAGAATCTTATCGTACAGCAGGGCGTCCCATTAATTCGATCTGAAAAACGCCCTGTAGATTTCCGGGTCCATACGAACAAGGACAGTAATGGAATATGGCAGGTAACCGCGATCGCCGCAAAAATAGCCGGTGCCGGCAGCGTCACGACCCATATTAAAAGCGGGGGCGTCATCAAAACGGTTGCCGAACTGTTTGGAGATGACGATGAGGCGAAAGAAGTCGAACGAAAGCTCTCGGAGGCTGCACTGGTTTTAAGTGATAGTATGGAAAAGCACTTGGACGGCATCATTGCAGAAATAGGTTTTGATTTTGGATTGGATAAAAAAGGGCAGGTTTGGATGTTTGAGGCCAATTCCAAACCAGGACGTTCTATCTTTTCCCATCCAAAGCTCAAGGATTTCGAATTGCTAACCAGAAAGCTAAGCCTTGATTATGCCATTTATCTTACGGAACAGACCATTACAAATTCAATCAGTGTACAGCGATGAACATTTTCTACGATATCCCCTCTGAAAACTGGTACCACACCGAAGAGAATGCGGAACTTTTCGCCGGAGCTGCCGTAGAGGAAATAAGCTATAAAAAGGACCATTTGAATCAACCCCTAATTCCAATCACAGTATTTCCAGGTAACCGGATGCTTGTCGTCGGAATTTTGACTGCTTCCAATCCCAAAAAGGAATCAGGCTTGGGAGGAAACTTGACCCTTTTTCGGGACCTATCATCATTTTTATTGAAGCACGGGATTCTGACCTTTGCATTCACAGGAAATGCCCTTCACTCCGAGACGTTGAGAGGGTATGTTTTTTCCTCCATTTCAAACAAGTGGATTGAGTGTAAGATGCCGCTCCCAGACATCGTCTATAACCGAATCCCCTCAAGGGGCTATGAGGCGTCAGAGGAATTCCAACGTCTTATCACTCACCTTAAAGAATATAGAATGAACTTATTCAACCCTTGTTTTCTTGATAAATATGTAATGTTCGAAGCTTTAATGGAAGATGGATCCCTCACCAATCACCTTCCACCCACCATGATTCTAAGGAACAGCGATTGCCTGGATGCTTTTCTGGAAACCCACAGGCATATATACCTTAAACCCTGCAAAGGAAGCCAAGGGAAGGGCATTTATACGATCATCAAAAATCATGATGATACGCTTTTGTTCAATAGCCTGAAGCATAGTGAATCCTTCCCTGATTTCACCTCATTCTGGGAAACGAAAAAAAAGGATTTATTAAAAAGAAGCTACCTTGCCCAACAGGCGATCAGCCCAAAAAAACTTCTTGGACATCGTTACGATTACCGGATTCTCGTCCATTATGAAAAAGGTTTTTATAAAGTGACCGGCAAAGCAGTAAGGATGTCACAAACTCAGGAAATCACTACCCACACTCCACAAGGGGGTAAGCTTTTCCCTTATCAAAACCTGCAATCAAGAAGCTTGAATCTAAAATTAGCGAATATCGCTCAAAAATGCGGTGAGATTCTTTCTAAAAAAGTCGGTTTTCTCGGTGAGTTTTCCATTGATATTGGGGAAGACGAATCAGGCTCGCTCTTCATATACGAAGTGAACTCAAAGCCCATGCAGTTCGATGAAGAGGAAATTGAAGTCAACAGGCTTTTGCATTTAAAAAACCTTTTCATCGAATTAACTTTTTCCAACCTGAAAATAAAATAACACCTCCAGCTGCCGTTTTCCATTATAATGAAATGAGAGACAGCATATATGGAGGTTATACATATGATCACCCATTTTCAATGGTCACCACTGCATAAAAATTTGCCAGGATGGAAAATTTCCTTTTATTTCAACAAGCAGGCAGTTCAAGCCATATATCATAAAGATGGATCCATCGAGTGGACAGCCAACAAACCTTCTGAAACAGAAGAAACCAAACTAAAAAGCATGATACATGACTTAATGGTCTATCATGTATATGAATGAACCCTATCCCCCTTTTGATTTTGAAACCTCTGAACAGTATAAAAAACTCTCCGTTGCCTAAACTAAAGAAAAGGCTGGAGGGATTTATTTTGGATAAAGAAAAAATGACATTTTTGAAGGATACCGAATATGATGGCAAGGACTCTGTTTTCCTGGATATCGACCGTATCATCAATGAAGGAATGGCAGGCGGAAATGTGTATGAAGTCGCTAACCTTCAAAACATCGAGGAAGCACATGATTTTTATGATGAAACAGATCCCAATATCAATAAATAAACCCAGTAGGGGCTCTCTTTGAGGGCCCTGAACCAATCGGAATACAAAGAGTGAATCACCAATTCTATAGGTTAGGTAGAAATCCGACTAAGTTTTCAATAGAGGTACATAAGGACAAAAAGAAAATACGAACTAAGCTCTTTTCCTTAGCTATGACTATTACACCCCTAATTCAAGGCTCAAATATCCTGCTATGTATCAAATACTGGCAATATCCCGAACATTTCCCCTCTCACTTTTTCATAACCATTTCTAGATTGTGCAAGTGCTTCTTTTTCATTTGAACTTTTTACATGTATATTAATTTCCTTTGCCAGTTTTTCACGAGTTTTGATAAAATCCATAACCTGTGTTTTTAAATTATCGGTAAAGTATTCAACCATTCCAAACATCAATAGCCCTAATGTCCGTGCGATCATTTGACCGGACATTCCTTATGATTTGTTATTATTTAAAGAATAAAAAAACAACTTCCTCACGGAAGTTGTTTGAGTTTGTAGACAAAAGGGGTTCGGAATTAAAAAATTCCGAACCCCTTTTTGAGATTCCCTTTGAATTTTTGCCTGATGTTAGGAGATTGGGGCTCTACGAGCCCACTATGTTAGGCCATTTTTGGACCTCGCCATGTCCAATTGGCCATCTTCT